>JAJZBJ010000140.1 GCA_021798975.1 Bacillota bacterium
AGGCTTACCGCTTGGCTCAACGGCACCAAATTAGCCAGCACGCCGGCCCACACATCGTCTACCAGACTCAGCCGCTCCAAGTCCGTCAGAGTCTCCCATTGCCCCATCAGCGACTCCCAGAGCGCGCTGTCATACGCGGTTCGGTAAAAGCCCCATCCGCCGTGGTTGGCCAGCACCGACACGGTGTCGGCAGGCAAGTCGACCGTCACCTGGGTGGAGTCCAGCAAAACACTGCGGGACTCGGTTCCCTGAGGCCGATAGATGGTTAGGACGATCGGCACCTGCCATAGCGAGTCGCCGCCTCCCTTGTACCGGAACATCTGCTGCGTCAGGCCAAGCCGGTGATGGGCCGAATCCCATTCCGCCCGCACAAGCGGGTAACCCGCCTGAAAAACCCAGGAATCCATAATACTGCGCACCGGCTGCCCGGACGCCGCCTCCAGGGCGTCCCACAAATCCCCCGTCTCGGTGTTGCCATAGCGGTGCTTCATCAGGTAGCCGCTAATCCCTTTTCGAAACACGTCCGGACCTAAATACTGCTCGAGCATGCGCAAAATGGCCCCGCCCTTTTCATAGGTCAAAGCGTCAAACATGCCCCATGATTCCACAGGCGGGCCAACCGGGTACTCAATGGGACGCGTCGACTCAAGCCCGTCGACGTTCATGGCTTGGGCTCGGCCGTGGCCAAAAATGGTCCACACAGCCCACTCGGGATGCAAAGCGTCGGTCGCTAATTCCTGCATAAAAGTGGCGAAAGCTTCGTTGAGCCATATGCCATTCCACCAGCGCATCGTGACCAGGTCGCCAAACCACATGTGGGCGGTCTCATGGGCGATGACACTGACAATCTCCATCTGCTCCATGGGTGAGGACTGGGCCTGATCGGCCAGCAACGCTTCCTCCCGATACGTCACCAGCCCCAGATTTTCCATGGCTCCAGCCGCAAACTCGGGAATGGCGACGTGATCCAGCTTGGAGGCCGGGTAGGGGATGCCAAAGTAGTCTTGAAAGAAAGCCAGTGTCTCGCGAGCCGCCGTCTCCGCCAATTGCGTCATATGCTCGAATCCCGGGCGGGCCGCAATCCTAATGGGAATCTCGCCCACCATGGCCGGTTGGGTCAGGACGAACGGGCCCACGGCCAGAGCCACGAGATAGGTGGACATCGGCATGGTCTCCCGGAACACGACCCGGCGCCGGCCATCCGGCTCGACGCTGGTGGACATCTCGGGGCCGTTGGACAAAGCGGTAAGCTCAGGGTCAACAATCAGGGTGATAGCAAAGGTTGCCTTGAAGGCCGGCTCATCCCAACCGGGGAATACCCGCCGGGCATCGGTGGCCTCGCATTGGGTGGACGCGATGACTACTGGCTGGCCGTCGTCGCCGGTCACGGTTGTGCGGTAAAAACCGCGCAAATCGGCCCCTAAGATGCCGTCATAGGCAATCGTGAGCGTGTAGGCCCCGGGGTCCACCCGCGACGGCCACTTGAGATCCACTTGTTCATCCTCAGTCCGCCACGTCATCTCAGATGGCTCCAAGGACACTCCGCCTCCGCTCAGCGTCACGGTGCCAAACGTCAAGTTGACCGCATTAAGGGAAAACTCGTGAACGGCTTCTTTCACCTGAACCTCAATCGCTGCGCGGCCTTCAAAGGTTCCGGCATCCAAGTCCGGATAAATCTCCAGCACGTAGCGCTGGGGCACCACGTTCTCAGGCAACCGATATGGGGGGCGTTCCGCCATGGTCAGGTTCCTCCTATGGACTCTGTTCCTGAAATCCAGCAAATGGAGCCCTCGCAACTGCACGTACGTGCGAGGGCATCTGTTTGAGGTTTTACCATAAGTTGTGGAATTTTGCTAATTTCCCGTCTCTGCTGGGTTTAGGGCAGGAAGGACGACGATGGGGTCAACCCGCGCGTGCCGGCCACGGGCGGAACCCAAACCTCCTCGTGATTGTAGAGGTTACCCTGCACAGCCACGGTCATCGGCGCGATTCCCAATATTTGAACCGGTACGCGCTGATGGTTTCGGGTGCGCACGGCGTAACCGCCGTGGAGCCCGGGCAGAATGGCTCCTGCCGGCACGCGATAGACGCGGGGCAAATGCTTAACGGCGCTGGACACCACAAGATTGGCCCCGGGCTTTAGCCGGTTGCCCTGCGCGAAGACCACAGACGCTTGATACACTCCGTTGCCGGCGTCGGTTAGTTGGCGTACCGAACCCTGCCCGGCGCCTAGGGCCGAAACCGCGGTCCCCACCGACCAATCGGTGATATCCGCCGAAGGCACCGACACCATCACGGTGGACGGCCCATCGGGCCGTATGGCGGCCACGGCGGCGGCACCGGGCGTACCGCCCACGCGAGAACCGGCCGGCACCACCTGTGTCACGGTACCGGCTGCGGGAGAGGCGACAATCTGTCCATTGCTGAGGAGCAGCACCGGAGACCCTTTCCCCACCCGCATTCGCGGGGACGCCAAACGCCGCGCCACCAAGGCCGCAGACCCTTGATAGACAATCCGGGTAGGCACAGCCTCCTGAACCACACCCGTCGCGGAGCGGGTCACGGTCAAGGGCCCCAGAGTCACCGACTGCCACTGCACTGGAGCGCTGGATGCCGGCGGCTGGGTTCCGCAGGCCGAAAGACCCAGCCCCGCACAGAGAGCCCCCACCGCCCAATATTGCGGTCCTAGTCGCATCGCAATGCCTCCGCGGGAGCCATCCGCGCCGCCCGGAACGCCGGATAGATGCCGAATAGAATGCCGAGCACCACGCAGGCCGCCAAGGCCAAGACCGGCACGGCCGGGTTTATGGCGGCGCCGATATGGAAGCGGCTGGTGAGCGCCAAAGACGCCGCAACGCCCGCGCCCACTCCCAAGATGCCTCCGCTCAGCGAGATAATGACCGCCTCAACCAAGAATTGCATGAGCAAATCACGCCGCTTGGCACCCAAACTTTTGCGCAGTCCGATTTCCCGAACCCGCTCCGAGACGGAAATGAGCATCACATTCAACATCCCGATCCCGCCCACCAGCACCGAGATGGCCGCCACCCCCACCAACACGTGGGTCAACAGGCCCGTAATCTGCTGGGTCACACTCAAAATGGCGGATTGAGTCAAGAGGGTATACCGGCCAGAGTTGCCGAACCAGGCGGTCAACTGGCGGTTCACCGCGTCCAGGGCGTGGGACAGATGGGCGGTCTGGCGCGCTTGAATGTATACGGAATCAATGGACGCAATGCGGCTGAAATCTTGATAGGTCGTAATCGGTGTCATGACGATGGCATCCTGGTTTACCGTCAAGAACGCGCCCTTGGCGGCAAAGACACCGACCACGGTGTAGGGCTCATGATCGATCATCACCTGGCGCCCGACGGGATTGACGCGTCCGAACAGCTGGCGGCTGGTTTGTGCTCCCAGGACCGTCACGTTCAAGTGGGACGCCACGTCGGCCGCCGTCAGATAGCGGCCGAACGCCAAACGGTACTGCAAGATGTCCGCCAAATGCGGCGTCGTGCCGTAAAGCGTCACCGGGGCATTGCGGGACCCAGCGCTGACCGCCGTGGTCTCATAGTCAACCGGCGCTGCGTCCGATACCCCCGGCAAGCGGCCCAACTTTTGCGCTTGTCCCAGCGTCATGTCATGTTGATTGTTGCTGGCGCCCACCAACGGGTTCATGGTGGCGACGATTAAGTTGGTCCCCAAGCTCTCCACCCGGCTGTCAACACTATTGGAGGCGGAATGCATGAGAGTCGTCAAGGCAATCACGGCCGCCACCCCAATCAGGATGCCGAGAAGGCTCAACGATGTCCGCAGTTTGTAGACGCGAAGCGGGCGCCAGGCTTGCCGTACCAGGTCATCAATTCGCATGGCTGGCCGCCCTCGCTTCCTGTTCCAGAATGCCGTCCACGAGACGCAAACGGCGATCCGCCACCGAGGCGAACTGGCCATCGTGGGTAATGAGGACAATCGTTTGTCCGCTGCCGCAGAGCTCTTCAAAAATTTTCGCGACATCCCGACGGCTGGCGTCATCCAAATTGCCGGTCGGCTCGTCCGCTAAGAGAATCTTCGGGGATCCGGCTAAGGCCCGCGCCACAGCCACCCGCTGCTGCTGTCCTCCAGACAACTCGTGCGGCCGGTAGTCCATACGATGTCCGAGACCGAGCCGTTTGAGCCAGGACTCGGCTGCCCGCCGACGCTCCCGCGGCGCCACAGAGCGGTATACCAACGGCAGTTCGACGTTTTCGCGAGCCGATAAGGTGGGCACAAGGTTGAACGATTGAAACACAAACCCAATCGAGCGGTTCCGCAGGCCCGCCAGGTGGGCATCCGACCAGCGGGTCACTTCAACGCCGTCCATCCAATATTGTCCCGTGGTCGGCCGGTCCAGCAACCCGATAATGTTCATGAGCGTCGACTTGCCGGAACCAGAAGGCCCCACGATGGCTAAGAACTCTCCGTCCGGGACCGCCAGGTCGATGCCTGACAGCGCTGTCGTCGTCACGCGGCCATGATAAATTTTGCTAACGCCGTTTAGTTGCAGCACGTCGCCCATCGCTCCTTTTCGGGGGTCAAGTCGAAGAGTCTTCAAGGGGTTGGCTCATAATTCTTGTCCTCTATCCATCTTTGAGGATTGGCAGAAGATTGCCAAGTGAATTCTAATGGAACCCTTGGCACGATTTGACTTGAATGGCACAGAGGCGCGCAGCCCATGGGAAAAACAGCGTTCAAAAGACGCTAATAGACGATGCCGACCGTACGGGAGACCGTGCAGGCCGCATCGCCATTGCGCGGGCAAAAGAAATCGAAAGACACGGGGGCAGCACAAATCAATGACAAAGCGATGGCGCCTCCCACACAACCACCGGGCCCGCGATCCCAGGCGGTCATGAGAGGCGCCATCACCCAACCCTATTCTTGCAGGTAGAGAACCAGCATGTGGCGACGGAACAAACGCAGGCCGATGAAGGCAACCACAAGGACAAATGCGCCGAACACCTCGGCTGCCCGACCCAGCCACGCGGTTGTCAAGGACACGTGCAGCCACCCCAACAGAAAGGGCACAATCAAGATGCCCACCGCCAACATGGTCACCAGATAGGCGCCTCGCTGATCGCCCACCCGGAGGGCTACGAAGGTGCCCACAACCGATGTGTACAAGGCCAGTCCGGCCGATAGCCCCAGCACGATAATGCGTCCGCCGGGAGTGGCCAGAAACAGCCAATGCAATCCTTGTCCGCTAAGAATTCCGACCACCACTAACTGCACGCCCATGGACAGCAGAGCAGTCACATAGCCCACGGCCGAGGCCGTGAGGACCTTGGCGCCGAAAATGGCCCACTCAGGGAGCCGGGTGGTCAGGAGATACTCCAACGTGTGGCCGACCCGTTCATGCAGCACAAGATCCGGGGCCGTTTGAGCTACAATCACCATCACGGCAAACAGCACGAAAACCGACCGCAACAACCCCACCAGCGCGGCCGCCTGCGGCGATGCGCCATGATGGGCCGTTGACAGCGTCGGCAAGATGCCGAATGCCAGAACGGCAATAGCAAACACGCGTAGAAAACGACGGTTTCCGAAGAGTTCCGTGACTTCTTTCCATAGCATGGTGCCAAGATCACGCATTGCCTTCGCCTCCCACCAACCGCAGGTACTCCTCTTCCAACGACACCTGTTCAGGCACCACCGCCCGGACTCCGACGTGCGCGTGAACCAAGGCTGCCACGAGGGGCTCGATGCCCTCTGGCGCAGTAATGGCCGCCCGCCACTCGCCCCCGCCCAAACATTCCAGTTCCACACTCGGAGGAAGCGCTAGTCCCGGGACTTTTTCTGGAACCAAACCCGAAAGTGTCATACGCACCGTGTTGACGCCCGTCTGCCCCAGGTTGTTGGGATCACCGACGGCCACCAGTCGACCCGCTTGAATAATAGCGACCTGGTCGCACATTTTTTGGGCCTCCGCCAACAGGTGTGTGCAGATGAAGATGGTCCGGCCCGACTCTGCTGCCAGCGACACCAACAGCTCACGCACCATGACGATGCTGGCCGGATCCAATCCCGCCGTCGGCTCATCCAAAATGAGCAGATCCGGATCCGCGATGAGGGCGCGCGCCAGTCCCAGCTTCTGCCGCATTCCCTTGCTAAAGCCCGAGACGTGGTCGTCGCGCCGGTCCCAGAGGTCGACCCGGTGCAGAGCAGCCTCCACCCGGTCTCGGCGGACTCGCGGGTCCATGGGGGCAATCCGCGCCGCAAACTCCAAATTCTGGATGGCCGACAAGCGGTCATATAAGCCCACGTTGTCCAGCATCACGCCGCACCGGGAACGAACCGCGTCGCCCTCAGAAATGGGATCAAGCCCCAGAACGCGCACCTCGCCCGCGGAGGGCCGCAGCATCCCGACCATCATGCGGACCGTCGTGGTTTTCCCGGCTCCATTCGGGCCCAGAAATCCGAACACGCTCCCGCTCGGCACCGTAAAGTCAAGATCGGACACGGCCAAACGGTTTCCAAACCGCCGCGACAGCCCGCGGCACTCCACAGCCTGACTTGCCATTGCATAGCCTCCCGTTCAGGCCTTCGGCGGCTTTTCTTGACCCGCAGCTTGAGACTTGCCGCGCGAGAGCCGCCCAGCCCGCTTCAGTGCATCCACCACGAGAAATTCAATTTGCCCGTTTACACTACGCAGCTCGTCCGCAGCCCAACGTTCCAAAGCGTCGTAGAGTTCGGGATCCAGCCGCAGGAGAAAGCGCTTTTTTTCGGCCACTACGTATAGAGGGTCCCCGTGTTGACCACGGGATGGGCTGCCTGGTCTGACGCTAATACCACCATTAAGTTGTTCACCATCGATGCCTTGCGCTCTTCATCTAAGTCCACTAAGCCGCTCTGCACCAAGTTGTCGAGAGCCATATGCACCATGCCCAGGGCGCCGTCCACAATGGTTTGGCGGGCCGCGACAATAGCTTGCGCCTGCTGCCGCCGCAACATCGCCTGGGCAATCTCGGCAGCGTACGCCAAATGAGCAAGCCGGGCCTCCACGACCTCCACACCAGCCACCTCCAAGCGTTCCTGCAACCGTTGGGCCAAGTCCCGGGAGACCACGTCCTGGTTGCCCAACAGCGTGACCCGGCCGGGAGCCGCATCATAGGGGTGCGTGCCCGCCAAGGCCCGAATGGCGGTTTCCGCTTGCATTTTCACGAACGACACCACGTCATCCACGTCGAAGACGGCCTGAGCCGTGTCGCGAATACGCCATACTACCACCGCGGCAATTTCCACGGGGTTGCCGTCGGCGTCGTTGACTTTGAGCTTTTCGCTGGTGAAGTTGCGGACCCGAAGGGAGATGCGGCGCCGCATCGTAAACGGATTGGTCCAATGCCATCCGCTAAGCGACACCGTGCCGACATACTGGCCGAACAGGGTTAGCACGCGGCTCTCATTGGGCTGTACCACAAAAAAACCACGGGCCACCAGGATAAATGCGATGACCAGGATCCACAGCCCATGTCCGCCGGCGTTTTGGTGTACCCAGAGCATGGCCGCAAACAACACCGCTTCCAATAAAATCATGGCGAATCCCGGCAAGCGCCAGGCACGGGATTCTCGTGTGCGAACCATCACAGCACCTTCTCTTTTCTTTTGATATCACGATGATATCACATGGAAAGTCGGCTGATGATTGTCCACCGAAAAATACCCGCCACGTTGGTACGAAGCGCCTGATCATGAGCCAGAAACATTTGGCTGTCCGCGCCCGTTATGGCGGTTGTCAAATGCTCTCCCAACCGATGCAAAGACATGAGAATCCTGTAAT
>JAJZBJ010000141.1 GCA_021798975.1 Bacillota bacterium
ACACCGTACCACCGATAAGGAATCCGCTCAGAACAAAGAAGACCATTACAGCCTGTTGTCCGATGTCGATGCTTGCCCAAAAAAAGTGCGTCCAAAAAGTCTTGAACGCATTGTCAAAGAAGAATAGGGATACATGAGAGATGAGTACCGCAACAGCGGCCAGACCACGAATCAAGTTCATGTATACCGATGCCAGAGTATCGTGGCGAGGGCTCTTGACGTGAAGCATACTGGCCTCGCCCCTTTCTTAGTTAATCGCTACGCACTGCAATGGGAAGCAAGAAAGCACTTACCGTTAACCACCAAGTTTCTCAGCAGATATCTCGTCGGCCCAGGACACTGTATGTGTGATGCTTGGAGCCGATCCTTCCCATGCCAACCCCCATCCGTGACACGAAGGGCATCGGCTCGACACCTGCTCCAAACCATCCGGCGGCACCACCGGAAACAGAACACCACGGCCGGAACACCTTGCACACGTTATCAATGTCATAAAGCCCTCACTTTCCTGTTATCGTCCCCCGTTTCAACGTCCCGAGGCTGCCAGCCGCTCATCCGGCGGTAGCTCGCTGTCCGCTGATACACTTCCCAGGTCCGTTGGGCCGCCGTCTCCCAATCAAAGAGCCTTGCCTGCATGCGTCCCCGGATCGCCAACTCGTCAGCCACAGCCGGATCCAGGCAGTCCTGCATCGCACGGGCAATCGCCTGAACGTCTGCCGGGTTGACCAAAATGGCGGCCTTGCCAGCTACCTCCGGCAAGGCGGATAGGTTGGAGGTAATGACCGGGGTACCGTGACCCATGGCCTCGAGAACGGGGAATCCGAAGCCTTCATAGAAGGACGGAAAGACCAATGCAGAGGCCCCCACGTAGAGGACATCGAGCATGTGCTGGTCTACATAGCCCAAATGACGAACCCCAGGGCCGTTTCGCCGCAGGGCTTTTGCCGGCGGACCCACTAAGAGCAGGCAGGCCTCGGGATACTGGGAGCGAAACCACCCGAATGCCTCGATGACCCCAGCCACATTCTTGCGCGGGTTGTCTGCACCCACAAACAGAAAATACGGGCCCGTAATGCCCATCTCCGCTCGCACCGTAGCCAGTTCGGATTGCCATCCCGTGATTTGGGGCCTAGTGGGCGGCATCACGCCGTTAGGAATGGCGTGCACCATTCGCTCCGGAATGCCCATGTGCCGCACCACGTCCTCCGCTGCGCTGCGGCTCACCGCGATGACCGCATCTGCTGCTTTAGGAACATCGGCCATGAGCGTGCGATAGACAATCTTGGTAAGAACCGGCTGGTATCGAGGATGGACCACGGGGATGGCATCGTGAATCGTCACGACCCGCGCAAAGGGTTCGGGCTGCGCACTGAAGGGGGCAATGCCACAGGGGTCGTGCAGCACATCTAGCCCGAGATGCCGCGCCGCAACCGACAATTCCCTCCGGCCGCGGAGCAGGATGTCCGGCAGCCTCCTCAGGTTTGGCAGCCAGTGCGTGGGAAAGTCCTGATACCACTCTAGGGACGACTGGGGATATGGCGACAACAACACCATCTCCAGCGGCAAATCTAGACGTCGGAATGCATATGAGAGTTCGACGGCGTAACGGCCAATCCCCGTGAGATTTTGGGACATCCCGTACGTGAACAATCCTACGCGCAACTTTCTCACGAGAGCGCCTCCACTAAAGAACTTAGAACCGTAGGCATGAGCACGCAGCCGCCTACTTAACTAAGTAAATCAGTCAGGTCTGTCACTCACGAGGGAGCCTGCCCCCCGCTGGCCCTAGGGGAAACCCACCAATCTTGGAGATTATCGTCCGGAAGGGCAAACGTGAGAAGGAAAAGGGCTTCCTCCCAGCGAACCTCCTGCCAATTTCAACCATCCCCCGTACCCCGGCAGCCGCTTCGCATGACTCTCCCCAAAACCTCACGGCCTGGGTATCACATGTGTTGCAGTTCAAGAGGAGACACCTTCATGGCGAACTTAGATATCCATCCCCGGTCCACGGGGTCACCGCATCGTTCGCGAGCCCGCTGGGGCTATTTCATCGGAGCCACGGCTATCGCGGCCCTAATCGTGGCGGGCGCGGCATACGCGCACCGCGTCATCCCCGAAGCACAAGCCGTCCTTGGGGCCATGCCAACCATCGAACGCGACTACCAATTGCATCAAGTTCCGGCTCTCGTGCTGGACATGGCGCAAATTCAGCCTGAAGCAGCCCGTCTGACACGGGACCTGGAATGGACTCAAAGGCTTTACGGGCTGCCGGTCGTGGGACGCCGCGTTCATGCTCTGGACGCCATGGTGCAGGCCTTGGCCGCGTCGTCATATGCTGCCGCTTTGCTAAAGCCCGTGACAGCAGAGTCTCCATTCGTATTGTCGAGGAAATCGATCGACCACTTGCATGCAGCGGCCGTGCTGGCGAGCGCCCGGGCGGTTATCGCGTTTGATGCGATCCCGGTGCACTTTCCGGGCTCAACCCGCAGCGAACGCTCTGCTGTGACGGCACTAAAATCCCATATCGCACCGCTTGTAGGCCTGGCGCGCCTAGCTTTAAAACACCCTCAGGGTATACGGTGGATTTTAAATCCGGCACATACCGAGCGCTTCCTGGTATTGTTTCAGGACAGCGGCGAACTGCGCTCCACCGGGGGGTTTCTTGCCGCCTACGGCTACCTGACGATTCATCAGGGACGCGTCTCCCTCAAATTTGAACCGAATATTTCGAGTCTCTCTCAGAACGTGCAGTTAAAGCTGCCGCCAGTCTGGGTCTTGTCCCAATACTTTCATGCACGGCACACTGCCCTCATCAACGCCAATCTGAACCCCAATGTTCCGGCGAGCGCGCTCGCCATCGAACGCCTGTACAACTCGGTGCCCCACCACCTACCCATTAACGGCGTGGTCTTTACCGACTCGTGGCTGGCTGATCGGGTGTTGGCGGCCATGGGCCCCGTCACCACTGATGGCGTCACCTTCACATCACAGAACCTCAATCGGACGATGGAATACATGGCTGAACACCGGGACCTCCCCGGCTCCTCTCGAATGCTGTTCTTGGGCCAGATTCTTCAACAGCTCACGGCGCGCTTTTGGTCACAGCCCGAAGATAACCGGCAAGCCCTCTCCCTGATCACATCGGCCCTGGCGGAGAAGCATCTCATCCTCTATGCCAATAACCCCGGTCTTGAAGGTTGGATCACATCCCGCTATTGGGGCGGAACCATTCCCAAACTTACCGGGCAAAACAGCCTCATGGTTGTGAACGACAATTACGGAGGGCTGAAAGACAACTACTACTTGTCAACCCACGTGCGCATTGGGTTAAAGAAGCTGCCCCATGGCCGCTATGAGGAACGGGTTACCACGCGTTGGACGATGACAGGGGTCCGCAATGGGTGGATGGTGGGCACCTACGTCGGGTGGGTGCAATGTTACGTACCTCGGGGCACCAAACTTTTGAGCCTGTCTGGGTATCACACCCACGGAATCCGGACATCTCAAATCTCCAACCTCGATCGCACCAGCTTTGGGACCGGCGTCCTTATCGCTCCACGAGCCAATGCGGCCGCACCTCCCAATATCCGAACCCTCACGTGGGTCTTCTTGCTTCCGCGCATGCGCAATCCGGGCCGCATCCATCTAATTATTCAACCGGGCTTGCTAGATCAACAGATTACGTATTCCTCCACCTCCGGACTGGTAAACACGGCGGAGAGGCAAGATCGCACCATCACCGTGACCCCCTCGTCACCTTAGGGAGCCGCCGGGTTTTTAGGTCGATGGGGCAGAATCCAACACGCGCGATACAGATTGCGCATCCTTGAAAAGCGGCTTAGGCACATAGACCACACGAGGAAACCAAGGCTGAAATACGTCCTGAAGCTCAGGATCCCAGCCCATTAAGGCGACACGAAGGTCGGGGTATTGGAGCAATTGGGGCAGATAAGTCGAGGCTAGGGCGGCATCGAGAAAGACCCATGTGACCGATGGCAGGTCCGAGTCCAACGCCCGGTCAGGATCCGCCAACACACACTGGATGTCTAGCTTTTCCAGCACACGGGTAAGGAAGCTTCGGAACAGGTCGTCCGATTCGATAACCAGCGCCAAAGCTCGTCCGGCCACGAAAACAACTCCCCTCGCTGCGGAAACTTCCCCCATTATCGCATATCGACGAAGAACCACCCTCGTTGCCTGAACTTTAGGAAACACTCAGCATTCCAGTTATTGACAGGTAAATTATGGATAATGTACAGTGAAATGAGAGCCCATTCTTAACAGCGGTTGTACTTTCCTATCCGCCCCGTCACACGGACTAGCGGGCACCCAGCACAAATCTCGGGATTTCTTCAACGAACGGAGGATGCGGCAGAGATGCCGAACCCCAAATCCCTCACCAATACATCACCGAGGTGATTAATGAAAGCTGTCATTTTAGCCGGCGGCCGCGGGACCAGGCTGGCTGAAGAGACAAGTCTCCGGCCGAAGCCCATGGTAGAAATCGGGGGATACCCGATTATCTGGCACATCATGAAGTTATATTCAGCCCAAGGGTTCAATGAGTTTGTCATCTGTCTCGGATACAAAGGTTACGTGATTAAGGAATACTTCTCCAATTACTTCCTGCACACCAGCGACGTGACCTTTGATTTCCGTGACAACAGCGTGGTGGTCCACCATAGCCATAGCGAACCGTGGGTCGTCACATTGGTCGATACCGGTCTCGACACTATGACTGGCGGACGCATTAGACGCGTTTTACCCTACGTCGACCGTGAGCCATTCTTGCTGACCTACGGCGATGGGCTGTCGAACGTGAATCTCCAAGCTATTTTGGACCATCACGAGGCATCACGCGCGACGCTCACCCTCACCGCGGTGCAGCCCCTGGGGCGCTTCGGCGCGGTAACCATCGATCCAAACGATCGAGTCACATCGTTCGTAGAGAAGCCTCCAGGGGACCAAGGATTCATCAACGGCGGGTTTTTCGTCGTAGACCCCAGTATAGCGGACTATCTGGTAGACGATCGATCGGTACTAGAAGAGGAACCGATGGAGCGCCTCGCATCGGACGGCCTGCTGGCCGCCTACCGCCACCCAGGATTCTGGCAGCCCATGGATACATTGCGCGACAAGCAATTACTGGAGCACCTGTGGGACACCGGACGCGCCCCGTGGAAAATCTGGTCATGAGCGGATCCTGGACGGCATCCCGCGAAGACAGTTCCCTGTGGTACGGGCGCAGGGTCCTGGTCACGGGACATTCCGGGTTTAAGGGGACCTGGCTAACACTTTGGCTCGCGCAATTAGGGGCGGAAGTGATAGGGGTTTCACTGGATCCCCCGAGCGCGCCGTCGATGGCTCAGGTCATTGGGGACGTGAGCCATCGAGCATATCGAGCGGACATTACCGAACCAGCCCAAATCGCTACTGTATTTGAGCACGAACAGCCGGATATTGTGTTTCATGCGGCGGCTCAGCCACTGGTTGGACTATCGTATGAGGACCCCATACACACTTATCAAGTGAACGCTATGGGAACCGCCAATCTGCTGGAGGCTATCCGGAACACCGCCTCGGTGCGCGTCGTCGTGATCGTGACCAGTGACAAATGCTATGACAACCGGGAGTGGGACTACCCGTACCGCGAGACCGATCGTCTCGGGGGATTTGATCCTTACAGCGCAAGCAAGGCTTGTGCAGAGATCATTGTCGATTCGTATCGCCGCGCCTATTTTGCGGCGGGCCAAACCGTGGGGATCGCAACCGTACGGGCAGGCAACGTCATCGGCGGAGGCGACTGGTCCTCCGACCGGCTCGTACCCGACGTCGTGCGGTCTTTACAACGTGGCCACCCGGTTCATCTGCGCCGTCCTGAAGCCGTCCGGCCCTGGCAACATGTACTAGATCCCTTGAGGGGGTACTTGCTGCTCGCTGAAAATCTTTGGCGGGAGCCGCAAAGGTACTCCGAAGCATGGAACTTCGGACCCAATCCCACCGACCAGTTAAGTGTCCGTGACGTCGTGAATCAACTGGTCGGCCGATGGGGAACGGGCACCTCCGAGGTATTGCCGGAGCCGCCGTGGCATGACGCCGGTCTCCTGGCGTTAGACAGCACCAAAAGTCGTCGCCGTCTGGGATGGCGTCCCGTTTGGACCGCTGCCGAAGCGATCTCCCGGGCCATCGCATGGTATCAGCGCTATTACGAGGCCCCTGACGATGCCACGAGCCTACGAGAATTCACGCTCAGCCAACTTAGAGATTTCATGCGTCACTCTACTACCACTCAAAGGAGCGGTTTCTATGATTGACGGTGTGGCCGTGGTCCCGTTGCGGCAAATTCCTGACGAACGCGGAAAGATTATGCATATGCTGCGCAACGACGATCCGTTATTCACCCAATTCGGCGAGATATATTTTTCCGAAGTGTATCCCCAGGTGATCAAGGCCTGGCACCTGCATAAGGAGATGGTTTTAAACTACGCCGTGGTGCGCGGGATGGTGAAGTTAGTCCTTTTCGACGGCCGAGAAGGATCGCCAACCCAGGGGCAGATTGACGAAGTTTTCATGGGTGAAAGCCAATACGTCCGCGTCACCATCCCGCCCGGCGTTTGGAACGGTTTCAAAGGGATCGGAACAGTCCCCGCTCTGGTGGCGAACTGCTCCAGCATCCCCCACACCCCCGATGAGATCGTGCGTCTCGACCCTTTTTCCGAGACCATTCCCTATGCATGGGATCTCCGCCATGGGTAGCCGGCCGATTTTAGTGACTGGGGCAGGCGGCATGTTGGGAACATCCATCGTACATATGCTTGGAGACAAATATCACCGACCTGTGATCGGTCTTTCACACCGTTCTCTCGACGTGACGCATGCCGCCGCGGTCGAAGCGGCAATTCGACACTATCGGCCCGCAGCCGTTGTTCATTGTGCAGCCAAGACCGCCGTGGATGCATGCGAGACCGCTGTGGACGAAACCTTCCGTGTTAACACATGGGCCAGCCGACTGGTGGCCCAGGCGACGGCTCGACATGGCGCAGAATTGGTTTTCATTAGTTCCTGCGGCATATTCCCGAATGCCGTCCGTCCTTTTCATGAAGACGATGTGCCGGCGCCCCGCACGATCTACGGGCATAGCAAAAGGCAGGCGGAGCTGATTATCGCCACAGAGAATCCGCGGACGTACATAATTCGGCCGGGTTGGCTCTTCGGAGGTCAATCCGGACATTCGAAAAACTTTGTGTATCAGCGGTTTCTGGAAGCCCAACGGGTGTCCGTCATCCGAAGTGTGATAGATAGGTTCGGATCGCCCACCTTCGTCGACGACGTTAGCCGGGCCATACACCAGCTGTTGGAGACACGGCAGTACGGCCTCTATCACGTAGCGAATGAGGGGATGGCTTCGCGATTTGAATACGTCCGCAGTATTGTCAACGGGTTGGGGTTGCAGACCCCCGTAGTTCCATGTTCGGCAGAAGACTTTCCGCGGCATGCTTCTGTGCCCGTTTCAGAAGCATTAACGTCCCGGAATCTTGACCGCGCCGGCCTTTTTCCATTGCGGCCATGGCAGGATGCTCTGGGCGAGTATTTGAACCAAAGCCGCGCGGAGTGGCGGATTTAGGCCCGCCGTTCGTACGGATGAATTTAGGAGGTGTAGTCGGTGGATGCGACCCAGTTAAGGGAAGTGCAGAAAAAGGAACTACAGATATTGTTGGAAGTGGACCGCATATGCAAGAAATACTCGCTCACGTACTATTTAATCGGCGGGTCCGCGTTAGGCGCCCT
>JAJZBJ010000142.1 GCA_021798975.1 Bacillota bacterium
ATAGCGTGTCGGCCACTCTGCCGACAACCAAACATAAACATTCTAGCGGCTTAAGCCAGTTGTGTCAAGAAAAGGAGAAAACGGATCCTGGGCGATGTGGCGGGAACGCGGATGGCGCGCGGTTTCCAATGTAACCTGATCAAAATCGGGACGTTACGAGAGTAGCGGAAGTGATTCGCCAGGGAGGTACAACATGCGCCGGATTCCTGCATTTGGGGCCCTATCGGTTCCGATCTTGCTGGTCTTCTTGTCGGCCTGCGGCTCGATTAGCAGTGCGTCGCCGCCGAAGACAGCGCCGGTCCCGCCGCATCCCTATGCGACCATCGTCGCCAAAGCGCCGGTGGTTCCGGCTGTGGGCGGCGAGACGGCGCTGTCCGTGGTCTCTCCCGCCATTGTGGCGGCCCTGGTGAACGGGCAGTTGGCCATCACCCGGAACGGCGGAAAAACCTGGCATACGCACAGCTTGCCGCCAAAGTTTTCTCCGGCCGCACTGGATTTTGTCAGCAGGTCCACGGGATTTCTCATCGCTTGGACTGGCGAATCCGAGGGCCGTCCGACGCTATTTAAGACGACCGATGGGGGCGTGCACTGGATCAAAGAATTGGCATCGCCGCCGTCCAACGAAGGCTTTCCCCAAATCGACATGGTCTCCTCCCAAGACGGATGGGCCGTGCTCTCCAACACTTTATATCGCACCATCGACGGAGGTCTGCAGTGGACGCCCGTTCGCCTGCAACCCGGAACGCCCGCCCGGCTGGACTTTATCAATGCGACACACGGGTGGATAGCGATGCAAGGACAAAATCCGGCGCACGCGTCGCTGCTGGAGACTACTGACGGCGTACACTTTAAAACCATTTTGACCAGCCCTAACGGTATCGGCGCCATCACTCTTACCTCGCCCACCACCGGAGACGTTCTCGAAGGCGCTCCCGGCGGCTCCATGGCGCTCGGCCCGGTAGTCAACACGATCGATGCGGGACGCCATTGGAGCACCCTGACAAGCGCTGCGGTATTCTCTCAAAGCCACGCTTTCGGCTACGCGGGCGGTATGGCGTTTTATGGCAAGACCGGTTGGATCGGCACCAATAACGGTGCCCAAGGATTCCAGCCCTTGGGTCTCCTCGCGACCGCGAACGGCGGCGCGTCGTGGCACCCGACCCAGCAAAAGTTCGGTTGGGCTATCCAGGCTCTGGCCATGACCGGCCCCGGAACCGGTTGGATAGTCGCCGGGCAGCCCGACAGCCAGTTTCTCGCGCATACCCAGGACAACGGCCGGCATTGGACAATCGCCTGGCCTCCCGCGTCGCCCAACACCGTCGATTTTGTCACCCCGTCACGTGGCTTTGGGACCGGACTCCCCAGCAATACCGAGGCGATTCTGCAAACCCATTCCGGCGGGGCGCACTGGACCCTGGGCCAAGCCGCACCGCCACGCCCGTTCACCGCGTCGGCCTTCTCACCGGCGCTGGGACTGGCGGTGTATTCGACGTTTGTGTCCAGCGGAGCCCAGTCCATCTTGTACCAGTCCACAGACGGCGGGAGCCGCTGGACCGTGAAGAAGGTCTTTTCCGGCATACAAGTGGATTCGTTGCAATACCTTGGACGCAATACCTGGACCGCAACCATCCAAGACAATGTCGATATTAGAGATCATGTCTGGGTCAGCCGGGACAACGGGAAACACTGGAAGCCGCTCGGACTCACAGTTCGAGCCGGCACCATGCTCGACGCGATGAGTCCCCATGCCTTTTGGGTCGTGACCAATCCAAAGCAACAGGGTCCCAACCAGCCCATCCGCGTGGTCTTGGAAGACGGGCGGGGTCACGTGGAAAAGACCGTCCTCTCCCTTCCCTCTGCCGGCCCAGTGAGCGATTACGTGGGGGCCATCAGTTTCTGCAATGCGCACGATGGCTGGGTGTGGGTGAACGAGTACATCCGCTCTCCTAAAATGATTAAAAAGCCCGGCGCCAGGCACGCGGTGCATGCGGCGCCCAGTACCGTGAATCTCTTGTATTACACCACCGACGGCGGGTCCCACTGGACCCAGTGGCAACTCCCTGCGGATTGGAGCACGTCCAATGTGCAGTTAGTTACCCCAACCGTGGGATTCCTGGACATGAACGGCGTGGTCCTGAAGACGACCGACGGCGGCGGCTCCTGGACAGATGTGCAAGAAAGCCCATGACCGAACCGGAAGTCCGGGGGACTACATGGCCTCGTCCTCCCAATGGCCGGTTTTAATGTGGCCATAATAGTCGAGCCACCGGCCAAAAGGCAGATGGCAATGGGGGCAGGTGCGGAACGGCTGGCCCGCAAACACCCGTGTCGCCCCTAATTCATCTTCCGGTGACGCCAATGCCCCGTTCACGCCAATCCGCATCAGCGCCAGACCGCGTTCAAAGACTGTGTCGCTGTAACCGCGGGCGTCGACCACCCACAACTCCAAAAACGCCTCATGCTCGTCGTACACTTGATACAAAGCCAAGTACGGGGCCCGGTGCTGCCGGGTCCAGTCCACCCGCAGGTGATGGCTCACCATCTCTGCCAAGCTAGGGGTCTCCAAGGTGGAATCGACCAAGCTGTTCACAAACTTACGGAAGTAGTAGGTTCTCAGCTGATGACGCACAGCGACTCCTCCTTTGGTCTTATATTGAATATTCTAGCAAGACTGACACAACAGCGTGAACACTTTCCATCCGAATGCCTGGTCCAAATCTTTCTAGTGACGCTCCATTCTTCGGTATGATGATGATATGGAAGAACTTCAAAACGCATCACTCCAACGTCTCGACCAATGGCTGGCCCGCAGCTGGTCCACGGTCCCAGTGGACTATCAGTGGCTCTTACTGCAAACGCTCGCCACCACGGCCTCGCGACGAGCCTGGATTATGAGTTGGCCCGAAACCACGGGCGGCACGATTTTGGATTGGGGCTCAGGCCCTGGGATTATCTCCCAAGAAATTGCCCTACTGAAGAACTGTCTGGTGGTGGGAAGCGACGTCGATCCCAACGTTCTGGAGTTGGCGCAAGCGGTCGCGCATCTCTTTAACATGGAAGGCCATGTGCGCTTCAAGAAGGCCGATATCCTCAACGACACCGTGGCAGAACCCGCGGATGGCATTGTCAGTCGCTTCGTGACGCAGTATCTCCCCGAGGCCCAGCGGTTTTTCCAGCAAGCCCGCGATCACCTCAAGCCAGGGGGATTTTTAGCGCTGGAAGACATCGATGATGGCTATCTGATCGAACATCCGGCGCCGCCCGACACCTGGCAGAATGCAGTGCGCGCGTTCCAGCAGTCCCAGGCAGGCCCCGGCGGCGATCGCTTTATCGGCCGCAAGCTGGCCCAGATCGGCGTGGAGAGCGGCTTGGAACTCGCGGATATGACCGTAAACCCCTCGGTGTTTGCGGGTGAGATGAATGCCCAAGACCTCTCGGTGCAGTTCGACATCGACCGGATTAACCGGGCGTTGCCCACGATGATTCGCCAAGGCCTGATGACGGAATCTGAATGGTATCGGGCGCAGCAAGACTATCGCGCGAGCTTCCCGAAATTCACCTTTGTCTCCTCCGCGAGCATCCGGCTCTTATTCCGCCGGCCATGAGGCCAGGGTTTGCGGTTCCGCGACCCAGTGGTGCCAGCGCGTGTCATCAGTGGTGTTGGGTTCCGTTAACATCGCCAATTGGTCCGGCGTAATGGGGATCGGTAGGACGGAGGACAGACGCGCTGCCATCCCCACCAGCCCGAGCGGCACATGGAGCTTGGGCGGCTTCGAAACCCGTCCGTTCCGCCGCGCCATGAAGTCGAACAGCTCATTCAAGGTCAACCGGTCCGGACCTCCCATTTCCAAGGTCAGGCCGAACGACGCGGAGTCCTCGAGGATCCGGACCATGAGCTCCGCCACGTCTTGGCGCGACACGGGCTGAAACAGGGTTTTTCCGTCTCCGGGGACCGGCACGCCCGGCAATCGGCTCAGTTGGCCCAGCAGGTCGAAAAACGGCGGGTGCCCCCCAAACATGAGCGACGGCCGCACGATGGTGGCGTCCAAATGGGAGGCCGCCACCAGCTGCTCCGCTTCCCATTTGGTGCGGTGATAGGTCGAAACAGCATGGGCTCTGGTCCCTAAAGCCGACATATGCACAAGCCGACCCACGCCCGACGCCGCCATGGCCGCCAGCACACGCTGGGTCGTGCCGACGTGCATCAGTTCGAAGGTGACCCGGTCTCTGGGAATCTCCCGGATAATGCCGATGAGGTGAATGACCGCGTCGGCTCCTTTCAATGGCTCCACCAAATCCATGTCCCGGACATCGCCCAGCACCCAGTGCGTGTCGCCCGGTGCCTCCGCATTGCGGTGGCGTGCAATCGCCTTGATTTGATGCCCCGATGCCGCGAGTCGCTCCAATACCGCTGCTCCCACGTAACCGCTGGCCCCTGTGACCACGACCTTCATGACGTTCCCCCCTTGATCCATTGTACACGGAGGGGCGCCCCGTTGATGAATGCGCGATGTCTTCGCCTCATCATTCGCTGCCCGCACATAGCAAGAGACGCCGCTTTGCGGCGTCTCCGGCATTCATTGCGGTGTCAAGAGCGATGCGCGGCTTGCTCCGCTTGTTCCTGCTCGGCATGATCCGCGACGCGTCCCAGGAGGTGCACCAGCGTTTCCACTTCGCTGGCTTCCAAGGGCTCGAGCAGGTGCAGCATCTGTTGCCGCCGCTCCTGCGACAATCGCATCATGCGCTCGCGCCCCCCATCGCTCAAGTCCACCCACACCACACGCCGGTCCTCTTTGGACCGCGTGCGCTCGACCACGTCCTGGTTCACTAATCGATCAATAATACCCGTGGCGCCTGCCAAAGAAATTCCCATGTTCTCGGCAATGGCTCCCATGGGCTGCGGGCCTTGCCGAAACAGCATCCGCATAACAGCAAACTGACCGAAGGTCAGCGTGTCGTCGGGCATACGCCGGCGCGACAACCGTCCTATCCGGGTAAAGATGGCATCCAATCGTTCTATGGCTGGTTCGCGGTCGCCCATTCATTCGCCTCCCCTATGATGATGGACCGGAAACTTGAGGCGGCTCTTATCGCCTGACATAGAATTCGTCCATCCGCATAGATTTTCTGCCCTAACCATAATCTATGAAGAGAACTATACAGGCTGTACATTTCACGACCTCATCTTCCGTATTTTACCATGACGCCGGCGGTTTGAGGAGACTGACTATCCGCGATCGATCAGTGCCCGGGCAAAAAAGAGCATGTTGGCGGGACGCTCCGCAATGCGCCGTACGTAATAGGCGTACCAGTCCTTGCCGTAGGGCACGTACACGCGGGTGCGGTATCCCTCTTTGGCCAAGCTCTCCAACAGCGAGAACCGAATGCCGTATAGCATCTGGAACTCGAAGCGGTCCCGCTCGATCCCCTGATCGTGAATATATTTCAACACGCGGCCGATAATCTGCTCGTCGTGCGTGGCGATGCAGGTGTAGTTGCCGAGACGCAACGACTCTTCCACCAGGCGCACATAGTTTTCGTCCACGTCCGATTTAGCCGGAAACGCCACCGACACCGGCTCACGGTATGCGCCCTTGACGATCCGGAAGTTCTTAGGCGGATCGGAGAGCTTTTTCAGGTCTTCCATCGTCCGGTACAGATAGGCCTGAAGAACCACGCCGACGTGTCCGGGATAGGCGCCATAAGCCTCTTCCAACAATGCCAGTGTCGCATCGGTGTAGGGCGTGTCCTCCATGTCGATGCGGACAAAATTGTCATACTCAGCGGCCCGTGCGACAATTTCGTGCAAATGCCGTTGACCCAACGCATGGTCCAAGGCCAGTCCCATTTGGGTCAGTTTCAACGAGACATTGGCATCCACGCCAGCTTGATGAATGGCGTCCAGCATGGCCAGGTAGCTCTCCTTGGCGTCAACCGCCTCGTCCGTCGTACGCACCGATTCTCCCAAATGGTCGAGCGTGACCTTGACTCCGTGGCCGTTGATTTCCCGAATGCGCTCAATGGCCTCAGGCAGGGTGTCGCCCGCCACAAAGCGCGCCGCCCCCATCTGCATCCCGTAGCGCTTTACGACTCCCTCTACCATGCTGTTTCCGCCCAGACCCAATACGACCTCGCGAAACATGCTACCCCTCCGTCTCTCCGAATTGAATCCAATCCAGTGTCAGCCCCGCGGCCGGAGCCAGGGCTCCCACCTTCCTGTCAGGGTGCGCGAGCCCCTGACGAATGGCTTCCACACTGCCCCCCGGCGCACCGGCCTCCAACATGCTGCCCACCATATGCCGCACCATCCGATAAAGAAACCCTGTCCCAATCACCGTAAAGCGCCATATATGGCCGCCGTCCTCCGGCCACCACCGGGACGCCAGAATGGTCCGGACGGTTGTCTCGGCGCTGGAGCCTTCCGTGCGAAAGGCCCGAAAATCGTGCTCGCCCAGAAATAAGGCCGCCGCCTCCGTGAGACGGGCCCACGACAAAGCGTCCGCGTCCACCGCGACCCGCCGATAGCAGGCCAGCGGGGGCGGCTCAGCACCGCGCCAGACCCGGTAGCTGTATTGCTTAGCCGCGGCTCGGCGGCGCGGGTCCCAGCCACGCGGCACCCGAAACGCCCGGACAATTTGAATAGCCGGGGGCAGCCTGCGATTCAGCACGAAGGCCACCCGCTGCAAGGGCACTGGACACGGGCCGCGCCACACGACCACTTGTCCGTCCGCGTGCACTCCCGCATCGGTCCGGCTGGCTCCCAGGGTGTGGCCTCTGCCCAGCAGACTCCCCAAGGCAGCGTCTAGCACGCCTTGTATCGTGGTATGCCGGGGCTGCTTCTGAAACCCATGATAGTCCGTTCCGTCATAACGCACAATCAGGCCCAAATCCCCTGAGACGCCCTCTGCCTCAGACAAAAACACGGCACCCGGGTTGACCCCGCGTGCCGTGTCCTCAAGCGGCATGACCGCTTACACCAGTTCCAAAATAGCCATCGGCGCCGCGTCACCCTGTCGGTATCCCGTGCGCATGACACGAGTGTACCCGCCGTTGCGCTCCTGGTAACGGGGCGCAATGCTGGTGAACAGCTTGGTCACCACATCCTCGTCGAGAATGTAGGCCAATGCCTGCCGGCGGGCGGCCAAGTCGCCCTTCTTGCCGAGCGTAATCATGTGTTCAGCCACGCGGTTTACCTCGCGAGCACGCGTCACCGTGGTCTGAATGCGCTCCTCACGCAAGAGCGACGTCACCAGATTTCGCATCATAGCCCGGCGATGTCCGCCATTCCGGCCTAATTTGCGGTGATGTCCAGGCATCGTTCTGTCTCCTTTAACCAATTATTGCTCCGCCGGGTTCCCGGCGGCAGTCGTTACTCCTCAGACGGCCGCAGGGAAAGGCCCAAGCTGGCCAGCTTCTCCTTGACCTCTTCCAAAGACTTCTTGCCCAAGTTCCGGACCTTCATCATATCCTCATCGGTCTTGGCGGTGAGCTCGCCCACCGTGTTGATGCCAGCCCGCTTAAGACAATTGAAGGAACGAACCGACAAGTCCAATTCTTCAATGGGCATTTCGAGCAGGCGGTCGCGCTTGTCTTCCTCGCGCTCCACACCAATCTCCACTCCCGGCACCCCGTCCGTCAAGTTGACAAACAGCCGCAGATGGTCGGACAGAATCTTGGACCCCATCGACACCGCTTCTTCCGGCGTCAAGGAGCCATCGGTCCAGACCTCCAACGTAAGCCGGTCATAGTCCGTGACGTTGCCGACCCGTGTGTCTTCCACACGC
>JAJZBJ010000009.1 GCA_021798975.1 Bacillota bacterium
CGGGATGCCGGCACGATTACCGCCGGGATGATTATTGCCGAATTTGTCGGCGACGTACCCTTCGCACATTTGGACATTGCCGGCAGCGCTTGGACCCCGGCCGGCCCGCTCAACCGAACCAAGAATGGTCCCACAGGGGTGATGGTGCGGACCTTCGTCGAATTGGCGGAGCGTCTCGCGCACTAAACGCTGTCCCTGATTCATCAGCCGACCGAGCTTTTCGGTCGGCTTTTTTTCTGGGAGGAATAAATTCCCAAATGGACGGTATACTGGAGTCGAGAGGAGGCGACACGATGGTCTGGGTCCGTAACCCGGAGCAAGAGATCGTGCGGCTGCAAGAGCAGGTGCATAAGTTAGAGAGGGAAATGTTGCGCTTGCGGGCCAGCCGGCGCGTGCTGTTGGATCTGGTCGCCTTCCAGGACCGGCAGCAACGGCTGCGGATCGGAGCGCTGGAGCGCGAAAACCGGCGGCTAAGGCATCGACGCTACAACCCATGACTCGCTTGGTATGAACTGCAACCGGGGACGCATGCTACCAGCAAAGGGGAGATGCGTCCGTGGACTGGCAAGATTGGCTCAAGAACAATCGCACCATGGCGGCAATCGTGGGGGGGCTCATCGCCCTGCTTCTGGTGATTTGGGCGGTGGAGGCAGCCTTTAAACCGTCCTCCGCCCCGGCTCCGGCGGCCATGCCCAAGGGCCGTGGACCCTTTCAAGTCGTAGGCTTCTACGAAAACAAAGTGGCGGGCGATGGGATTCCCAGCTCACGGGTTTCGTTTGACGCCCACCATCGTCAGCTGACATCGGTGAGTCCCCTGTGGTTTGCGGTCAACACCGATGGAACCGTGACGGATACCGGATATGACAACAGCCTCGTCACCGATGCGCATTCCCACCACATCCCGGTGGTTCCACTCTTTACGAACGCCCAGGGCAGCACCAACGTGCTGTGGTCCGCTGCCACCCGGCATAAAGCGGCCAAGTCGATTGCGGCGGTGGTCAAGACCGACAACCTCGACGGGGCCAATATCGACTTCGAACTTTTGAACCCATCAAGCCGCGCCGACCTATCTGATTTTGTCCATGACCTGGCCCTGCAGCTTCACCCCATGCACAAGATTGTGGCGGTTTCCGTGTTCCCTCTGGTGGGCTTGCCCGCCTCCATCAACGGGGCGTACGACTACCATGCGTTGGCCCAAAGCGCCACCTATCTGGTTTTGATGGCGTACGACCACCACTACAGTGGAGGACCGCCGGGCCCGGTAGCGTCGTATGGATGGGTGCAGCAGAATGTGGCCGCGGCGTTGAAACAAGCACCGGCCAACCGCTTGGTTCTGTCCATCGGCATGTATGGATATGATTGGGTGAATAATGGCGCGGCTGGTGCGGCGGCGACAGTACCGGACGTGACCGCCAAAGAGATGGCGGCGCGTTACGGGGCCCCGGTCCGCTACATCGCCTCCGAGTCGCAGAACGAGTTCACCTATTCCCAGGGCGGCGTGTCGCACGTGGTGTGGTTCATGGGCGATCGGTCAGCCAAGGCCCGCGTCGCCTTGGCGCGCCAGTACCATCTGGCGGGCGTGTCGTTGTGGCGTTTGGGGATGGAGGATCCGCAATTTTGGGGCAACGTGCCTTAGGGGGACGGCCGGTTGGCCAACGATTATGTCACGGTGCTGATCACGATGGCGATGGCTTATCAGATTAGCGGGCCGCGCTGGGATGGGCGATTGCGCCCGGCTCTTGAAGCCGTGGCGGTCGGCCTTGTCGGCTTGGGCGTCGTGCTGCTCTTGCCGGCCTTAAGTTTTGATGGCCTGCGGCTGGGATGGAGCGTTAGCGGGATTATACTGTGCGCCTATGCGGCTCGATCGGTGGCGAGCGGACGCACCGATCGGGCTGCATGGCTCAGCGTGTTGGATGGAGCCGGCGCGTGGGCGGCGCTGGTCTTGTCCGGCGCCAGCCCCTTAGCCGTGGCCGCCGGGGCTCTTGCCGGCGGCGTTCTGCCACTGGCGATCGGCCCCTGGCCGGTCGTTCTCAAGCGGTTTATTGAGCCCTTGGAAGTGGTGCTGATGGGGGCGGTCGGCCTGCGGGTGTTGGGCCAAGCCGCCCTAGGCCCTGAGATGGAATCGTGGCCGCTGCTCGTGTTCTCGCTGCCGTGGTTGGTTATTTGGGATTGGCGCGCCGCCGCGCGAACAGCATAATGATCCAGATAATGAACAGTACCAGCACCGCGCCGAGGAAATAGTGGGTCCACCCGCCCAAGTGCTTCCAACCAGGTCCGAAACTATAGCCGAGATAGGTGAAGAGCACGGTCCACGGCAAAGCGCCCAGCAGGGTGAACAGGATGAAGCGCCCAAACGGCATGTCGGCAATGCCCGCCGGGAGGGAGATGTAGGTCCGAATGCCGGGCAACAGTCGCCCGAAAAAAACCGCGCCGTCGCCGTGGCGCTGGAACCACGCGTCAGCCCGATCAATTTCATGGCTGCGGACGCCAATATAGCGCCCATAGCGCTCCACCAGAGGCCGTCCACCGAAGCGTGCCAAGAGATACCCGATTACCGCTCCGACCAATCCGCCTGCTAGGCCGGCCGCCATGGCCTCGATGAGCGAGGTGCGCCCCGTATAGGCCAAATATCCCGCATACGGCAGGATGAGCTCGGACGGTACGGGAATGTAGCAGCTCTCTAAGACCATGCCAATAAAGATTCCAAAGACCCCCAGGGCCAAGATGGCCTGGGTTGCGTGTGTCAGCATTAATGATCCCCCTCAGCGCCATACAGCGCAGTTAGAAAGTCGGTTGGCGGCATGGGATGCTCAGCCCGATAGCGTTCTTGGTACCACGCCAGCCGATCTAGGGAAATGACCCCAGAAATGAGTTCTTCACCCACAGACAAGTGCGACTCGGCTAGGACCCCGGAACCATCGTCGGTCAGGGGTGCAGGCAAATAGATGCCCGCTTTGCCTGTCAAATGCAAGCCAAATAGGCGTCCTGTGGCAGCCGAGACCACACCCACCATGGGAACGTCTTGGACACGGGAAAAACAACCGCGCCGGGCCTTGCCCGCCGTATAGCGCGCATCCGCGTCGGCGATGGGGACGACCGCGATGCGGGCGCCTTGGGAGGCAATGAGCCGAAAGCTCTCGGGATACGTAGCATCGTTGCATACCAATGTCGTCAGGCCCCACGGACTCAGCGGCGCGGATGGCGGGCTGTCGGCCTGCGCGACGCCCCAACGGATCTCTTCCGGGGTCAAATGCCATTTGCCCTGGCGGACGCGTTCCTGCCCCTGGCTGTCGAAGATGATACCGGTGTTGACTAATCGGCCCCGGTCCCAGGTCAGGGCCGATCCGGCCGCGGTGACCAGGTGATATTGCCGGCTTAGCGACGACATCCAGCGGTACCAAAAACGAAAGGACGGCGGGGCCAGGGCCCCCAGCACCTCCCGGATGGTGGCGTCGGTCAGGGTATGGGCGCTGGTGCGCTCCGGCATGACCACGCCCAGCAACGACAACGGCATGTATTCGGGAAACGCCAGGAGGTGACAATGGGTGTCGGCCGCCTCTTCGAAGAACCGGGTGACGCGGCGACTCCAATCCTCCACCGCTCCGACCGGTTCGGCGTTCCACTGGACCGTCGCAATTTTTACCCGGTCGAGCGGGAAGGTGACAGGGACAGCGTTGCCCGGCGCGGGCGGGGTTGTGCGGCCCAGTTTCGCGCCCAGCCAGAAGCGCAGCAATCCGCGTGACAGCGGGTTCATGAGTGCCACCACCCATTCTCCCGGTAGAAGGACATGCGCAGCCCAGGCAGTACTGGCAGCAGGCGCCGTGCGTCCGCCAGTTCCTCGAAGCGGAGGGTGGCGCGCCATCCTCCGGGTTCGGCCGCCAGCGGCATGCTGCCCTCCTGGGCCGGGTCGATTTCGCAGGGCAGGTACAGCACTGGCTCGGCGCCGAGAGCCAATCCAAACACTTGGTTAGCCTGGGCGGCGCGCCAGAGTGGATCCAGCGCCGGGTCTCCGACAGAGGTTGACCGCGACCCGATCATGAGTTCGACACCGGCTAGGGCCAGGGCGCGCGGCACCTCGGGAATTTGATAGAGAGCCGGCGTCAGCCAGGCCACGAAACGGTGGTTAAACCGCCAGATTTTTCCGCCCCCTAGGGCAAAGTCCGTGCCGGGCCAGAGATCGGGACGCGGTTCGAAGCCTGTCAGGACGCTGGCGGGGTTCCCTGCCAGCAAGTGCGTCTCCGCCCAGCCCGCCCAAGTTCGCATCTGGGTTTCCGAGGGAAGGTCCGCGGTCTCCCAAATGGTGAGATCATATCCGGCCGCCGGTGGAGGCAATTCCGCGCCCCGCACTACCCACAGCTCAGCCACGATTCACGCCTCCTCCCAATCGACGCCGCCCGGCGTTGGGCCCCAGGCGGCGCGTCCCAATCCCCAGGGAAGCGGCCACCGCGACCGGCAGTAACAGCCAGGCCCAGTTCCACCGAAGCGGGGGAGGCAAGGGCGCCACGGCCCTGGCCGCACGCACCGGCACCTGGGCCACGAGGTGCCGATTCACGGTAATCTCCGCTTCCCCAATCGTTTCATGCTGGCGAATGGGACGGTTGCTATGCGGGGTGAGGGCCGCCAACTGGACACCAATCTCTGGATGCGCGGTTTTCTCGACGGTATAGGTCAGGCCTTGAGCCGACCGGACCGGCACCCGCCGGCCGCCCACATCGAGCGTCCCCAGTCTCTGCCCTCTTGTGACCAGCGTCAACGGCCGGAAGTTTCGAAAACCCCATGAAAGCAAGTTCTGCGCGTCCGGCCAGAGTCCTGCTGGCGTGTCCTTCAGAAGCACTTCGATGAGGAGCAAGTGGTGGCGCCGCGCTGCCCCCACAATGGTTTCATCTGCTTCAATGGTGTAACCGATTTTGATGCCGACAGCGCCTGGGAAATTGTATAGCAGCTGGTTCTGGTTATAGTACACACGCGGGGTGGGATCGGGCGGCAGGGTGGATTCCTTGGTGGACACAATCCGCCGGAATACCGGGTTCTGCATGGCATGTTCGGCAATAACGGCCATACCTAGAGCACTTACCACGTGCTTGGGATCCGGCAGCCCGTTGGGGTTGTCAAAATGGATGCCCGGAGCACCCCAAATTCGTGCTTGGCGATTCATCATACGGACGAAGTTCGGCACCGTTCCGCCCACGGTTTGGGCAATGGCGTAGGCGGCATCGTTGCCCGACACCAGCATCATGGCGGTGACGACTTTGGGCATGGGCAGTGACTGACCGGCCCGCAGATAGGCGCTGGATCCGATTTGGTCTTGGGCTTGGACTGAGACGTGTACGGTGTCGTGCCAACCGTGGGTGATAGCCAGATAGGCTGTCATAATCTTCGTGATAGAGGCCGGATAGAACTCCCCGCGGATATTTCGTGCATAGAGTATCTGCCCGGTGCTGCCATTGACGAGAATAGCAGCGTGAGCAGACAGAGCTGGCGCGCGGTGAGCCCAGACCGGGGGGGTCAAGGTAGAGACAAACACCATGGCCGCGGCCGACAAAAGCGCCTCTTTCCAGCGATGAATCACCCGGTCTCCTCCTACCGCAAATCAGTACTCCCATTCTACCAGAACTGTTCCGCGATTCCTGCATGGGGTGGGGGCTCAAGAGGCCGGTTTGGTATAATACGGCTAATCAGGTCGATTGATGGATAGGAATGTCGGGTCGCCCCCGGCCAGGAAGGCGGAGACACCTCGTGCCCCCAGCGGCCATTATCAAAATTGGATCTACCAGCAGCACTCTGCTCGTGGCCGAGCGCCTGAGCCAGCCGCTCGTTCGCGACCAACGCCTGTTCAATCTATTTGAGGCCGAGGGGCAGCGAGCGCTCCTCGGCCAGGTCGCCGACTGGCGCCGTGTGGCGCGGGACTACGGGTCGGAACCGATCGGGGCGGGCGGTGAGGCGGTGCGGCAGTGCGCGGCCCTTGCCGACGCGTTGCGGTCCTTGCTGGCCGATTGGTGGGACTTGAGTGGCGATGCCGAAGGGCGCTTGGCCTGGATGGCGGTATCAGCGGAAGACGCCCACACCGACGGGGTGCTGGATATTGGCGGCGGGAGCACCGAAATTGTGACTCGCACCGGGGTGGCATCGCTCCCCTGGGGCGCCGCCCATCAAGCCCCGCATATGGACTGGCCCGAGCTACCCACCCTCACCAATCCAGCGGCGGTTGGGGGAACCGTCTCGGCCCTGGCCGCGTGGTGCGGCCGCGACCGGGTGAGTCGCAAGGACGCTCGGGCATTGGCGGACGCGCTCGAGACCAACCCGGGTCAGTTTGAGTCTTTGGATCCGCTCCGCCGGCGCATTTTACCGGGAGGCTTGGCGGTTCTCGAGTCATTGTGGGATCGGACCGGATGGCCGTGGCTGCGGATCAGCAGACGGGGGCTTACTGAAGGATTGTGGCTGGCAGCCAGTCTCGGGCGGGGGGTGCAACCATGACACAGACAAAAAAGGTCACACCCATGCTGGAACAATACTGGCGTCTCAAGGCCCAGCAGCCCGGGGCGCTGCTGTTGTTTCGGTTAGGAGATTTTTATGAACTTTTCGAGCAGGACGCGGAGGTCGCAGCCCCGGTTCTAGACCTTCAGCTGACCACCCGGGACGGACGGGTGCCGATGTGCGGAATCCCCCATCATGCGCTGGGCTCGTATGCGCGCCAGTTGCTCGAGAAGGGATACACAGTCGCCATTGCCGAGCAGATGGAAGACCCGCAGGCGGCCAAGGGACTGGTCGACCGGCAAATCGTACGCGTCCTCACGCCGGGCACCGTAATCCCTGAAGAAGATGGAACCGCGGCGCCGCGGCTGGGCGTCCTCTATCAGCATCGAGGGGGCTGGGTGGCTTTGGCGGCCGAGTTGTCTACCGGGACCCTGCACGTGGCTGAATGTACGACGGAGCCCAAAGAGCGGCGGCGCCTGGAACAGTTGTGGGCGCTCTGGCGGCCCGATGAGTACCTCAGCAATGCGGATGTGCCGTGGGCCGGGGGCCGGCTGAAGGTGGATGCCGAGCCCTTTTTCCGGCGGACAGAGCCCCTTCGATTGGAACGTATGATTGTCGAGGAGATGGGACTCGGCAGTCTCCGGAGATGGGACCTGGAAGCGCGTCCGGCCGTGCAGGAGGCGCTGGCAGCGTTATGGAGATATCTAGACTCTCTAGCCGGGCGCTCGCCGCAACATCTGAAGGACATCCGGGTCCATGCCCTGGCCGGTGAGATGATGGTCAGCGAGCGCGCCTTGAAGCAGCTTGACATTGTGGACGGAGCGTACTCGCTGCTGAAGCGGATCGACCGATCGCAGACGCCCATGGGATCACGCCGAGTGAAAGAGTGGCTGGAACATCCTTTAGTCGATGCCGCGCTCTTGCAGGCGCGGCACCGGGCGGTGGCTGCGCTTGTCGGCAAGCCTATGGACCGTGCGAGGATCAGGGAGAGGCTCGGGCGGGTGGGCGATCTTGGCCGCCGGGTGGCGCGGCTGGTGATGGGGATTGGCCGGCCCCGCGATGCGGCCGGGGTTGCGGCCGCGCTCGCGGAGTTGCCGGCGATTTGGGAGATGGTCCACCAGACCGGCTGGTGGTCGTATCAGGGCGACATCTCGACGGAGCGCATCGGGCGGTTGGCCGAAGTCTTGGAAATGCTGGAGACACCGCCGCCGGCCCGATGGGAGGATACCCCTCTGATTCGCGCGGGCGCCGATGAAGCCATTGAGGGGCACCGCCGCCTGTTGGAGGACCAGCGGCAGTCGTTGCTGGCCTTGGAAGACGAAGAGCGGGAACGCTCCGGCATCAAGTCGCTCCGGGTTGGCTACCACCGCACCTTTGGCTATTACTTGGAAGCAACCCGCAGCCAAGCGAAGAACGTGCCCGCGGACTGGCATCGCCGGCAGACGACCGCCCACACGGAGCGGTTCGTGTCCGAGCGCCTCCGGAAACTGGAAATCGCGATTCAAGAGGCCGAGGTGAATTTGAAGTCGCTGGAGAGGGCCTGGGCAGAGCGGATCCAAGCCAGCATCGCGGGGGAGGCGGCTTGGTTGTCCGAGGCCGCTGCATGGCTTGCCGACGTTGATGCCTTGAGCGCGCTGGCCGAAGCCGCGGTCTTGAATCGGTATTATCCCCCGGATTTCCAAGCCCCCGGCTCGGAACTCAGGGCCGGCGGGCTCCGGCATCCGGTGTTGGACGGGCTGCTCGCGGACTATGTGACCAGTGACTTGGCGGTGCCCACGACGCACCGCACACTCATCATTACTGGGCCCAATATGGGCGGAAAGTCTACTTTTATGCGGGCCTTGGCGCAAAACGTCATTCTCGCCCAGAGCGGGTCATGGGTGGCCGCCGATCAGTTTCGGTCGCCTCTGTTTGATGCGGTGTTGACCCGAATCGGGGCCGACGACGACCTGGTGCGTGGCCAATCCACGTTCATGGTGGAAATGGAAGAAGTGTCCGCGATTTTGCATCAGGCCTCCTCCGAGAGTTTGGTACTGCTGGACGAACTGGGCCGGGGCACCTCCACCTATGATGGGCTGGCCATCGCCCAAGCGGTTATTGAGCGGCTGGCCATGCCAGACGGACCGCTGACCCTCTTCGCGACGCACTACCACGAGATTACAGCGCTGGCGGAGGGGCATGACAGCATCGACAATCTCACGGTTGAGGTGTTGGAAGCGGCTCACGGCTTGGTCTTCACCCACCGGGTGGTGCCGGGCCGGGCCTCGCAGTCGTACGGGATTGAAGTGGCCCGGCAGGCGGGATTGCCGGCCGCTGTTGTACGCCGGGCCGAAGGCCACTTGAAGGCACTGGAACAGGGGGTCCGCCCGGAGATGCGGGACGAGCGGTCAGCCCAGCTGACCTTTGACAATCCTGATCCCGAGGCCGGGCCGCTCCTGGCAGCGATGCGGGCGCTGGATCTGGATGATCTGTCTCCGCGAGAAGCGTGGCTTTGGATACAAGAATGGCAGCGACGGCTTCGTCGGGAGGGATCGTAATGCCCCGCATACATCGCTTGGAGGCGGTGGTGGCCAACCAAATCGCGGCCGGCGAGGTGGTGGAGCGGCCCGCGTCGGCGGTCAAGGAACTGGTAGAAAACTGCCTCGACGCGGAATCCAGCCGCATTACCGTGCAGGTGGATGGCGAGGGCAGGAGTCTCAGCGTGATAGATGACGGGGTTGGCATTGCGGGAGACGAGCTGGCTTTGGCGGTAGACCGCCACACCACGTCCAAAATATACCGCATCGAAGACTTGGAATCCCAGACGAGTCTCGGCTTCCGCGGGGAGGCGTTGGCCGCCATTGCGTCGGTGAGCCGCTTCACGATTCGTTCGCGGGTTCACGGCGCGGCGGCGGGGACCCAGTTGACGGTCGACTACGGCCGTGCCGGCGGCCTCCGCAGTGTGGCCATGCCAGAGGGCACACGCGTGACGGTGGATGACTTATTCCATCTGCACCCGGCCCGACTTAAAGGACTGAAGACACCCGCCGCCGAGTTCGGAGCGATCCAGCACACCGTGCAGCAACTGGCCGTGGCCCGCCCGGACGTGCGCATGACGCTGATGCGGGACGAGCGGCACGTGCTCGAAACGCCGGGCCAAGGAGATGCGGCGGAGACACTGCTCGCGCTCTTCGGCCGGGAACTGGCCTCCCATCTCATCGGCATCGATTACGCGAGCGAATCGGGCCTGCGCGTTCATGGCTATGTAGCCCCAGCCCACGTGCATCGGGCCAATCGCTTCGGCGAGGGGTTGTTCGTCAACGGGCGGTGGATTACGAACTGGGGGCTCCGGGCCGCGATTGAGGAGGCCTTTCGGCCGAACCTTCCCGAGCGGCGCTTTCCCTATTTCTGGCTGTGGCTGGAGATGCCGCCGGCCGACTATGACCCGAATGCCCACCCGACCAAGGCTGAGGTTCGGCTCTATCAAGAAAACCGGATTAAAGCGCTCCTGTTCCGGCAGGTCCAAGACGCGCTGGCCCGGCGCTCGACGCCCGTTTCCTGGGGGGCCGAGGGGCGTATGCCGGATGTGGCGCGAGCCGCCGAAGGGTCACTCGACCTCGGCTGGGATCGAGCGGATCGCGCCGAATCCGCGGCGGATGACTCGGGCCGCGTGCTGCACCGCCAATTTCAGGAGTTGACGCCGCTGGGGCAGTGGCGCGCCAAGTACATTCTGGCCCAGGGCGTGGATGGCCTGTACCTCATTGACCAGCACGCGGCGCACGAGCGGGTGTACTTCGAGCGGTTTCGGCGCCAGGGGGCCGAGGTCACGTTGAGCCAGCCGCTGCTGGTGCCCGTGCCTGAGAGCCTGACCGCGGACGAATGGGCGGTCTGGAAGCGCCACCAGCGCGACTTGGCCCGCTTGGGGTTTGAGGTGGAGGATCTGGGAGGCAGTACGGTCGCAATCCGGTCGGTGCCTACAGCGTTTCATGACTTGGAGACCCACCAGGGATTGTTCCGTGTGGTGTTGGAAATGTTGAGCGGAGGCGAATCGGCGGAAGGGCGCCTGCATCCCGTGTCCTGGGCGGAGGAAGCCGCCTATGCCATGGCCGCCTGCAAAGCCGCCATCAAGGCCAACCGGCCCATGTCGCACGATGAAATGCGGTGGCTGTTCGGGCAGATGAGCCAGGTGGAGGATCCGCGCGGCTGTCCGCATGGGCGGCCCACCCTGATTGTGTTGTCGTTGGAGGAGGTGGACCGGCGCTTTGGACGGCGTGGCTAATCCCATCCCGCTCTTGGTCATCGCAGGACCGACGGCGGTGGGCAAGACGGAACTCAGCTTGCAGGTGGCCGAGCGGCTGGGCGGCGAGATTGTGTCCGCTGATTCGGCGTCGGTATACCGCGGGCTGGATATTGGCGCGGCTAAGCCGAGTCCAGAGGACCAGCGGCGGGTTCCTCACTGGCTCATTGATGTGGTCGGTCCGGAAGCGTCGTTCTCCGTTGCGGATTTTCAGCGTCTGGCCAAGCAAGCTGTGGCGGACATCCACGGACGGGGGCGGTTGCCGATCGTGGTGGGAGGTACGGGACTATGGATTCGCGCTTTGGTCCGCGATTTTAGTTTGCCCGCTGAGGCTCCGCCCACGATCCTGCGCGAACACCTCCACGCGACCGGGGAAACATACGGATTTGAGAGTTTGCGGCGCCAACTGAGAGTAGTCGATCCCGTCAGCTACCACGCTATTGCGGGCAATGACCACCGCCGCATCGTGCGGGCCTTGGAAGTGTTCCAAGCGTCCGGCCGGAGACTGGCGCGCAACGCCCCCGACCGTTCTCCGTTCCGGCCTGTGTATTGGGTACTCACGCGGTCCGTCCAGGAACTGCACGACCGCATCCGGGATCGGGTGCAGGGCATGTTGGCGGACGGCTTAGTGGAGGAGGTCACAACCCGGCTGCATGCCGGCCTGGCTCCCCGGTCCCAAAGCCTCTTGGCCATCGGGTATCGTGAGACCGTCGATTGGTGGTTCGGGCTCTTGAGCGAACGCGAGCGCGACGCGCTCATTGTCCGCCACACCCAGCAGTTTGCTAAGCGCCAGCTAACCTGGTTCCGATCCGAAAAGGATGCCCGGTGGCTGGATTTATCGGCCTGGTCATTGGACGAGGCGGCGGCCAAAATCGCCGCGTCGCGCCCCTCCTAGCGGCAAAAGACCTGATCGCCGATGGTTGCGGTGACGGGCAAGGTGTTCATCCAGGCGACGTGCGGCATGGATGGATTGAAAAAGTACAACGCGCCGCCGGTTGGGTCCCATCCGGACGCAGCTGCTTTGACGGCCATCATGGCCAAAGGACCGGGAGCGTTCCAGAAGGTGCCGTTGGACACCGTTTCAAATTGACCGGGCGCGAACACCACGCCATCCACTGTTTTCGGGAATCCCGGCGTTCGCAGGCGATTGAGGACGACAGCGGCCACAGCCACCTGGCCCAGAAACGGTTGGTCTCCAGCTTCCGCCTGGACTAAGTGGGCGATGGTCAGCATCTCCTGAGAACTCAGCGAGGCAGGCAGGGCGTTGAGTCCGCGCGATGGTTGGGCCGGTACTGGCGACTGGGCGGCTGTTGCGCCGCCGTAGCGTGCGTGCGGAATGTGTCCGGTATACGGAATGACCAGCACCTGTCCAGGTTTGAGCTTGTCGTGGCTAAGACGATTGGTGTGCCAGAGCATCACCAGAGGCACGTCCCACTGGCGGGCCACGGAGGCCAGGGAGTCGCCGGGCCTGACGTGATACAGGTGGGGGATGACCAAGTACTGGCCCGCCACCAGATCAGGGGCTGGCATGTGGTTGGCCTTCTCGAGGTCTTTCATGGGAATATGGAATCGTTGGGCCAGGCTCCACAACGTGTCTCCCCAGCGGATGTGATACAGATGTCCTTGGGGGGGCACGTGATGCGGTCCGGTCTTCAGAGCCAATCGAACGCGCTGACCAGCCGCCCGTGCGACCAGTTCTCGCAAATCGGGCGGCGGAGCTGCTTGAACGATGGAACTGGGCTTCACGGGGGTAGGAGGGGAGGTTGGGGCCGAGCCCACGGGCTGATGGCTGGCGGCAGCGAAGCCCAGTCCCAGCACCACTGCGCCGACGGCTGTCACTAGGGGTTCCGTCCAGCGGGACCGAGTCAGACGGGGAAGAGTCGTCAAGACAGACATGGACACGCTCCTCTCGGGGTTTGTCCTACCTTATTCGCCAAAGTGGTAGAAATTGCCTGCAAGAAAATGGAAAAAACTGACGGAATTTTCCTATTCCACAAAACGGACAGATTTACGCCGCTCCCTCGCATAGTCTTGGGTAAAGATTGGAGGAGGGGGTTGGTTTGTCCAGGTGTATTCCACAGACATGACTCCCGGTTCGCCCGACGAGGTTTTGCAGTGGATGGAGGCCGGTCGGCTGCCCCCGGATGCAGCGGTTCAGATGCTGGCTCGCTTTCAAAGTTCGGCGGCGCTCCGCGAGGACACCAAGCGGGATCGCGCCGAGACCGTGCCGGAGAGCCCCGATGAGGTCCTGCAGGACTTAGATCGACTGGTGGGGTTGGGGGAGATTAAACGCGTGGTACGGGACGTGCGGGCCTTCGTGGAGATTCAGCGGGTACGCGAAGAGCATGGCTTGTCCCGAACCCAGCAAAGTTTCCATATGATTTTCACGGGTGCGCCGGGCACAGGCAAGACCACGGTGGCCCGGGTTGTGGGGCGGATGTTCCGGTCGCTGGGCGTTCTCTCGAAAGGCCACATGGTGGAGGCCGAACGGGCGGATTTAGTGGGCGAGTACATCGGGCATACCGCTCAAAAAACCCGCGAACTCATTAAACGTGCCCTCGGGGGCGTTCTGTTCGTGGATGAGGCCTATTCCCTGGCCCGGGGCGGGGAGAAAGACTTCGGCAAGGAAGCTATTGATACGCTGGTGGCTGCCATGGAAAATTATCGGGATGATTTGTTGGTCATTTTGGCCGGCTATCCCGACGAGATGTCCGCGTTTCTCGCCACCAATCCGGGACTCATGTCCCGGTTCCCCCTGCGCCTCCAGTTCCGGGATTACAGTGCCCAGGAACTGGTCACCATTTGCCGCCGCATGGTGCGGGAACGGGACTACGCTCTCAGTCTGGAGGCGGAGTCGGGACTCTTGATGCTGTTCAGTGATCATCAAGGGTATTGGCACAAGAATGCCGGGAATGCGCGCATGGTCCGAAACTTGCTTGAGCACGCCATCCGCCGGCAAGCGGTGCGACTCGTCAATCGTCGAACGCCGTTGACCCGGCATGACTTAATGACCCTCACCTGGTCCGACTTCGAGGGAGGGGCGGGCTAGTGGACCTTCTCATATTGGGCAAACCCAACGTCGGGAAGACCTTGCTCATGATTAACTTGGCGGCGTATTTGGGACTTCGGGAAATCCAACTGGATGTAGAAGATGCGGATGGCCGGAGCCGGAGTCTGCGGCTGGGACTGGAGCGGGCGCGCCGGGAACTGGTCTCCATGCGCGCACCCAAGACTCTAACGGTACAGTCGGTCGGACTGGAGGCATCATTGGGGCGGCAGAAGGTCCGGTTGGTCGCGGTGGACACTCCCGGAATCGGAGAGGGAATTCCGGATGAGAATCATGTCCGCCACCAGATGGCATTGACGCTGGAACGGCTGATGTCGGCAGCACTTGTCTTCCACGTTGTCGATGCCTCCACGGTGGGAATGCGGCGCGTGGAAGCGCCTGGGCCCTTCGATTGGGCCCTGATGGAATTGGGCCGCAACATGGCGGCCGCATATCTGCTAGTGGCCAACAAGATGGATAAGCCGGGAAGCCAGGAGGGCATGCGCCACCTCAAGGAGCGGGCCCGGGGCATCACCATAATTGGGGTGTCAGCCGTGACGCGGCGGGGATTCCGGGACGTTAAAAGCTGGATGATGCGCACCTTGGCTTAAACTTTGTCCACGCCCCAGTTTCGTGTATGATCGCGGAGCGAAAGGGGACCGGACCATGCAGATTGACGAACAGCTATGGAAACGATGGCGGCAAGTCGACGGGGTGGTGGCCGCCAACACGGCACGGGTGGTGAATGCCTTCCGACTCAGCGGGTTGGCAACGCCGGATTTGATGGGGACCACCGGCTACGGATATGACGATCGAGGCCGAACCATTGTGGACCGTATTGTGGGAGAAATTTTTGGCGCCGAGGCGGGCTTGCTGCGGCCGCAGTGGGCGTCGGGCACCCATGCGCTGGCTACCGCTCTGAAGGCGTTGGTGGTACCGGGACGAGACCTCTGGATCCTGAGCGGGATTCCCTATGACACCATTCAACCCACGCTGGGAAGACTCGCAGCGCGGGGTTCGGGCGTTCACATCGTGGAGCCGCGGAGCGGCCGCCCGGACGTCGCGGGACTGGGCGGCGCGAAGACCGGGGACATTGTCTACGTACAGCGGTCCCGGGGCTATTCATCGCGACCCTCGTGGGGAGAAGAGCAAATCGCGCCGCTGGCGGAGCACTGCCGGGCGCATGGATTGACCCTCATGGTGGATAATTGTTACGGCGAGTTCACCCAGATGGAGGAGCCGGGACACTGGGGTGCGGACTTGGTCGTGGGTAGTCTGATGAAGAACCCCGGCGGAACGATTGCCCCGACCGGAGCGTACGCGGCCGGGCGCCAAAGGCTCATAGCCCAGGTCGCCGAGGAACTGTTCGCGCCGGGCATCGGCGGGGAAGTGGGAGCGACTGGTCCGTATCTGCGGTTAGCGGCTCAAGGGTTGTTTCTCGCTCCGCAGATGGTGGGTGAAGCGCTGAAGGGCGGTCTTTATGCCAGCGCCGCGGCATCGCGGCGGGACATTGCGGCCGACCCCGCCCCGGATCAGGTGTCCCGCAACGACATCGTGGTTGCGTTGGAATTGGGTTCCGCCGAGCGCGTGGTGGCCTTCTGTCAGGCCATTCAGGCCTGGTCGCCGGTGGACGCTTTGGCTCAGCCGGAGCCGTGGGATATGCCCGGCTACGATCATCCGGTGGTTATGGCGGCCGGGGGCTTCGTGGCAGGCGGATCGTTAGAGCTTTCTGCGGACGCCCCCATTCGGCCGCCTTATCGCGTCTACTTGCAGGGCGGAGTTAATCGCTGGCACACCCAGTTGGCCGTAGACGCCGCCCTTGACGCCCTCGACCCCTAGAGCGAACGAATGAGGCCGATCACGCGGCCGATGACCTGGATGTCGGGGCTGATAATCGGCTGGTAGCGAGGGTTGGCTGGGTTCAACTGGATATGCCCCGCTTCGCGGTGCAGATATTTGACGGTCGATTCCTCGCCGATTAAGGCGATCACGATTTCGCCGCTGGCCGCCGTTTCGGTGGCCTCGACCGCGACTAAGTCGCCGTCAAAAATGCCGGCTTCAATCATGGAGTCGCCTTCGACCCGGAGAAAGTAGTCCGGTACACGGCCAAAAAACTGGGGGGATAAACGCAGCCGCTCTTCCTGGTTTTCAATAGCGAGCACGGGTTCCCCAGCCGTAATACGGCCTACCAAAGGCGCTTCGCCCGCCGAGGGGCGGTCTTGAAGGCTCCAAGCGCGCCGTTTGGTTGGCGGATGGCTAAGGCGGCCGTCGGACTCCAAGGCTTTCAGATACCGGGCGACGCTCGCAGTGGATTTGAGCCCCACGGCGGCACCAATTTCCCGCACCGACGGCGGAAAGCCGTTCTGGTCCGTGTAGGTTTGGATGAACGCAAGGATGTGGTGTTGGCGCTCCTGGCCATTTTGTCTCGGCATGGCGACTCCCGTTTTTGTGGGATAGTATACCATGGCAAGCTCACGGGGAGGCGGAATAGTGGCCGTTTGGCAACGGTATCTGGCGGGATTGGCCGGCACGGGCCTGCTCTGCGTCAGCTGCGGGGTGCTGCCCGGGCAAGCGGGGCCTTCCACCCTGCTGTGGGCCTTGGCCGGTGAGATGGGACTGGCGGTCATGGCCTACGCGTGGCAGTGCTGGTGGCTCTCCCTGGCGGTTGCGGGCAGTGCGGTGGCGGGCATGGGGCTGGCTTACGGGGCCGTGCATCCCGCCACCGTGGGCACGGCGGCCCTGCTGGGAGCCGTGGTGGGATGGTGGTCGCGTCAGCGATGGGCATGGCCCTTTCGGCCATGGCAGGCCCTGATGGCCGTGGGCGTCCTGGTGACGGTGTCCATGGCGTTATCCGGACTGGTGGCGGTGGCGGATCGACCGGTGGCGGCGCATGGCGTCGCGGCCATGGTGGTCTTGTATTTGAGCACCCCGCCCTGGGAGGGGGCGGTAGTGCTGACGGCATTGGGCCAGGGCTCAGCGCTGAAGCGGTTTTGGGTCCAGAACTATGGGTGGACGGCCCGGGCTTGGGGCAACGTCGCGATGGGCGTGGCGGCGGGCCTGGGAATCTTAGTCGTGACCGCCCTGGTGGTGTCGCTGGAGAGCCGGACCTTCCGCGTGCGGGCCAACAATCCGTTCGTAACCGCGTCCGCGCTGGGGCATCATCTTGGATTCGCCGCGGCGGCCATTGCGTGCGGGGTGGTGCTGTTGGCACCCATGGCGGAAGAAGCCCTCTTCCGGGGCATTTTGTTCGGGTCGTTGTCGCAACGCTGGCGCTACCTCCCGAGCACCGCCGTATCGGCGGCCATCTTCGGATTGGCACATCTCAATCTGTCTCTTCTCCTGCCTCTGGCTGTAGCCGGGGTGGTGTTCAACGCCCTGTACCGCCGCACAGGCTCCCTCATTCCCTCCACGATGGCCCACGCCACCCTAAACGGGGTATCGGTAGCGGCGGCATTGGGTCTGGCGGGACTTTTACATTAAGTACGAGCTCTGCTCTGGCCATAGAAAAGTTGCCGTGGTAAAATAATGCCGAATGCAGGTATCGGAAGGAGAGGACAGGATGGAATTTGCGCTTACGCCAGAACAACTGGAGCTGCGCGAGTGGGCCCATGGATTTGCCGAACGCGAAATCCGCCCGATTGCTCAAGAATACGACGAGCGGGAAGAAATTCCTTGGGAGCTCTTGCACAAGGCTGCCAAGGTGGGGCTGCTGTCGTATGCCATCCCGGAAGAATACGGCGGCAGCGGGGTGTCTAGCCTGTTGTCCAACTTAGTGATATCGGAGGAGCTGTTCTGGGGCTGTGCCGGCATTGCCACGGCCATGGGCGGCATCGGCTTAGCTTCTCTGCCGATCCTCGAAATGGGCAGCGAAGAGCAGAAGAAGCGCTGGCTGCCCCTGTTTACCGATCCCGACCACGTTCGCCTCGGGGCTATGTGCCTCACCGAACCGGGGGCGGGCTCGGATGTGGTCAACATGAGCACCCGGGCTGTTCGGGACGGCTCAGATTATGTGATTAATGGCACCAAGACCTTCATCACCAACGGCGGTATTGCCGACCTTTACGTGGTATTTGCCAAAACCGATCCGGATGGTGGATACGCGGGCGTGTCGGCCTTCGTAGTCGAGGCGGGCACCCCGGGGCTTTCGGGCGGAAAGAAGTTCAAAAAGCTGGGATTGCGCGCCAGCCACACCGCTGAGGTGCACTTCGACAATGTGCGCGTGCCCGAGGAGAATCGATTGGGACCCGAAAACATGGCGTTTTTGGGCGCCATGAAAATGTTGGAGCACTCGCGCCCGTCGGTAGCTATTGCGGCGGTGGGCGTGGCCCGGGCGGCCTACGAGTATGCATTGAATTACGCGAAGGAGCGGGTTCAGTTTGGCAAGCCCATCATCCACAATCAGGGAATTGCCTTTCCGCTGACGGAAATGCTGACCAAGATTGACGCGGGCCGCCTCTTGGCCTATCGTGCCGCATGGTTGGCTGACCAGCATGAGTCCTGCAACCTGGAGGGATCCATGGCGAAGGCGTTCTGCGGTGATATGGCCATGGAGGTCACGACCCAAGCGGTGCAAACCCTGGGCGGCTATGGATATATGCGGGACTTTCCGGTGGAAAAATGGTTCCGTGATGCGAAGATTATGTCGATATACGAGGGGACAACCCAAATTCAGAAGCGCGTGATGAGCCGGCTGCTATAGTGGGCCGCAGAGACACAGGAGGCGATGGGAATGACGACCAAGGAAGTATTTGAAGAACTGAAGGGACGGCTGGAAGGGAAGGGCAGCGCTCAACTGGCAAACTCGCGCGGCGTGTACCAATTTGCCCTGACTGGCGAAGATGCTGCGTCGTACTATGTCGCAGTGGGCGACGATGGGGTGACGGTGGCCGAAGGGACAACCGAAAACGCGGGCGTCACCATTACGATGGCTGCGTCCGATTTTAAGGCGTTGGCCCAAGGGGCGCTGAACCCGATGTCTGCCTTCATGAGCGGCAAGCTGTCGGTGGCCGGAGACATGAGTATGGCCTTGAAGCTGCAGTCCCTGATTTCGTAGATTGGCGGGGCCGCCTTGCGCGGCCTTTTTTAAGTATTGAGACCATGTTGCAAAGGAGAGAGCCGAATGCCTGAAGCATTTATTGTCGACGGGTTGCGATCGCCGTTTGGCCGCCGCGGCGGCGGGCTGTCCCGGATCCGCCCCGATGACCTGGCGGCGCGGACCCTTAAGGCCTTGACCGAGAAATCCGGTGTGAATCCGGCAGAAGTCGAGGATGTGCGGCTCGGCTGCGTGACGCAGGTCGCAGAGCAAGGATTTAATATTGGCCGGTTGGCACCGCTGATTGCGGGGTTTCCCGTGGAGGTGCCCGGTGTAACCATTAACCGCATGTGCGCCTCGAGTTTGGAGGCGGTCAATCAGGCCGCCCAGGCGATCCGCGCGGATGTGCACGACCTCGTCATCGCCGCCGGTGTTGAATCGATGTCGCGCGTGCCGATGGGCTCCGATGGGTCGACCTTCAGTGACGGGCTGCTGGGCCAATACAATATTGTTCCGCAAGGGGTGTCGGCGGAGATGATTGCCGAGCGTTGGCACCTATCTCGGCAGGCCCTGGACGGGTTCTCGTATGAAAGCCATCAACGGGCGCTGCGGGCCGTCGAAAAAGGATATTTCGCGGAGGAAATCGTGCCCGTCGACACCGTAGACGCCGAGGGCCAGCCGGTGACCATTGCGCGCGACGAAGGCCCCCGAGCGGATACCTCGCTCGAGAAGATGGCGACGCTGAGGACCGTCTTTAAGCCCGATGGCGTCGTGACGGCAGCCAACTCCAGCCAGATTACGGACGGCAGCGCAGCCCTGCTGCTGGCGTCGGAGCGGGGACTGAACCGGCTGAACCTGAAGCCGCGAGCTCGGATTGTCGCGATGTCGGTTGTGGGGGTGGATCCGGTCATCATGTTGACAGGACCCATTCCAGCCACTGCCAAGGTCTTGGAGAAGGCTGGGCTGCGATTCGAGGATATGGATGTCATTGAAATTAACGAGGCTTTTGCATCGGTTGTGTTGGCGTGGGGCGAGGAGTACCATCCGGATTGGTCGCGTGTCAACCCCAATGGAGGCGCGATATCGATGGGCCATCCGCTGGGCGCTTCAGGCGGACGTCTCGTGCTGACCGCCCTGCACGAATTGGAGAGGCGGCAAGGCCGGTATGCGCTCATTACCATGTGTATCGGTTGGGGCATGGCGGTCGCGACGATTATCGAGCGCGTGTAACCATTAGACGACGGGGCCTTCCGACTCCTTCACCCGATTCGTGGGGTGGCAGCCAGTCAGAAGGCCCTGTTTTGTTTGGCTAGGGCCACAGAGCGGGGACCTTGGGTGGAGTCGTTGGATTCTTAAGGGGATTCCGCAGTCGCGCGAACCACCGCAGCAAACAAAGAAAAGGGTGGACAAAGGCGCAAGGATGGCCCCGTGCCCCACGAAAAAACGGATGCCGGCACACGGCATCCGTTTTCAGCTGTCTCTCGTTGACGCTTAGGGATTTCGGACCTGAGCGGCCGGCTTGTGTGCGGCTGCTTTGGGGTGGGCGGGTCCGGTCGCCTCTCCGGGGGGTTCCCAGAAGATTTGCCAACTGGAGGGATAACCCGCCAGGACTTGATTGTTGCCGATGGCTTCTAGGGGCGACGGCGCCACACCCGAGGGGTCGACGTGGCGCGGCGCCGGAATGAGGAGCCACTTTTGCGACTGCTTAATCCACTGATAGATGTCGCCTCCGGGTGCACCGTAGAGCAAGTCGCCATTGCCGCTGGCGGCCAACTGGCCCAGACCCAGATTGTCCTGTTGAGCCGGGACCGGGAAGACCGACCACTGTTGGGTCTTGGGCGAATATCGAACCACTACTGGGCCGTTGGAGTTGACTAGAGCCGAAATCCCACCGTCCGTGGTCATGGCCATGGTGGTCGGTGCGGCTCCGGTCGCTGGGAAGTTGGGTACCTCGGACCAGGTGCGTCCGCCGTTTGCGGTTTGTAGAACCGGTCCGACCCCATCGCCACTGATGGGGATGAGGGACACCGTGAAGATGTTCGGGTTGGCGGGATTAATAGCATAGGTCTCCACCTGCCAGCGATGGGTGTTCAGCGGCAGCACGTTGTGCCAGTGATTGCCGTCCACACTCCACGCCAGGGTACCGTTGAGAATAGCCCAGTACCGGTTGTTGATGGAAATGAGATCCGCAATGGATTGAGTACCGAGTGTCCACGCGTGCCACGTTACCCCGCCATCCTGGGTGATGAATCCGCGGCTGAGCCCAGAGGGATTCTCTTCCAGCAATAGGGCGCTGTCCGGATGGGCCGGGAGGCCTGCGATGCTGTCCTGCACATTGTCCTTGGGGTCCGTCGGGGACTGGCGCCAAAAGTCTTGGGTGCTGCCAATCTGATCTGCCCAGAGATTTCCGTGGGTCACATACACGTGTGCTCCAGCCGCCGAAAAGGAGGTAATCCCGACATTGGTTCCGTTGTCGGACCACCATGTGCCCTTGGCAGGCTTGGCCTTGGAGGTGGCCGGGATGGCCGTGCCGGAATCGATGGACGCACTGGAGAAATTGTAGACCGGGGTGCCGTGGCTAAACAGCATGCCGCCCTGCAGTTGCATACGGTTGTTGACCAAGAGGGACAACGAGTCACCCGAGACTGAGCCAATCTGGAAGGACCCGCTCACTGTCAGAGCGTGGCCGGTGGGCCGTGCCATCGGGTAGGTGCCGTAGACCGGGACCATACTTTCCACTTGAAAGCGGCCCTGACTCACAGCGTCAATGGACGCAGACAACGCGGTCGGCAAATGCACGGCACTAAGGCTGGTATTTCCCACCGCACGCTGCTGTACGGGCAGATGCACCGTCAACGGCAGGGCAATGACCACTGCAGCGGCCGCAGCGGCGCCCAAGAGTCCCATGCGCCATTGCCGGGACCGACGCCGGCCCTCTCGATGCTTGGGATGCCAAGCAGGCTGAAAGTATAGTCCCAACTCGTCGCCCAATGCCTGGTCCAGCAATTCGCCTACACGTTTTTCCGGCTCGTAACTCACAGCGAGTTCTCCTTCCACACCGGTTCCAACAGCGGTTTCAAATGCTGTCTTGCCCGGTACAACCGAGTTTTAACCACCTGTTCCGTGACACTCAAAGCCTCGGCGGTCTCCTTGAGACTACGGTCCATGTAATAGAAGAGCAAAATGCATTGGCGCTCAGGGGCGTTCAATTGCATGACGGCTTCCAACACCAAGGCGCTGTCTGACAGCAGGGGCGTATCATCGACTTCGCCTTGAGTCACTTCCAGCAGGTCCGTGGGATCTTCAGGATGACGTTTGAGGTGGCGCATGCGGTCGCGGCACAAATTGGTTACGGTGTGGAACAACAACGCGGCAGACAACGTGTCGACACCGCGCCGTCCACAATGGCGCCACAGGCGCAAAAACGCTTCCTGGGCGACATCTTCCGCATCGGGACGGGAATGCAGGGTGACATAGGCGTAACGAACCGCCTTGTCGCCGTATTCGGAAATGAATTCGTCAAAAATCTTTTGTTCGTGCGCGTTCGTGAGTGGCACCCCTCTTTGTGTCATCCAACTAGTATAACGCCACGTGAAGTCATGAGGTTACATCACAGGGCTGCGACCTGGCCGAAGCCCAGAACAATGGCCACGATGCCGAACAAGATGGCGGCTCCGCGCTGCAGCCAGAGGCCGGAAATGCGCTTCAACACCGCATCACCAAATAAGACGACCGTGCCGTTGGCGAGAATCAGGGCCGCCGCGGCCACAGACCCCAAGAGCCACAATTGGTGTGCATAATGGGACGCATAGGCTACAGTGGCCATCTGGGTCAGATCCAGAAATTCGGCCAGGAAGACCAAGCCGAAAACTTGGGCCATGACTCGGACGGGACGGCCTCCAAACGCCGGAGCGGTGGCATCAGGCGGTTCCGATTCCGACGCTTCATGCCACATCCAGACAGCGAATCCTAAAAACAGAATGACTTCGACCCACACCAGGGGCCGTTTGGGAACCAGAGCCAGGAGACGGCCCGCAGTCAGGGCGACGACGGTTTGGACCACCAGCGCCGCGCTCGCTCCCGCCCAGACCAGCGCACCCCGGTGGCGGCCCAGCAGGGCCAGAGTCACCAGAGAGGTCTTGTCAGGAAGCTCGGCTGCATACAAGCTGAAAAACATCAATAACCAAATCATGGACTACCCTCCGTCACCCCAAGGCTAGTCCACTCAGCCCGGATGTGCAACAAGCAGGCAGATGGCTGCCTGCTTGCGCGGGTTAGGAGACGTTAGTTTCCGAGGACATAGACCACGACGGGCTGGATACCGAAGTTGGAGACTACGTTGGAATTGTCGTTCATAAAGATGTCAACCCGCATCCCCTGGATGGCTCCGCCGGTGTCCATGGCCTGTCCCAGGAACCCACCCTGCGGCAAGTAGCTGTCTTTGTAGCCGGTGACGTAAACGGTCGACTTCAAGGGAATCACGGACGGGTCTACGGCAATCATACCCGCCTGCAGCGGCTGACCAAAGGCGTCAGTCGGCCCGTAGGGGTAGTTGTCCGCCAAGCTGGGGCCGTAGGCGGTCGCCAACATGTGGTACACATGCAGGATCGGGTGCCCGTCGATGGTGTTGCTGCTCGGCGTCGGGGCTGCACTGCTTTGGGCGACCGCACCGTTGGTCGCGCCAGCTTGCCCCACCGGGGGCACGAGGCCGTATCCGGCCAAAATGTCTTGCCAGGTTGCCGCATCGGCAATTCCGGTGACCGGGAGGTTCTTCGCAGACTGAAAAGCCTTCACGCCAGCCTCCGTCTTAGGTCCGAAAATTCCGTCGACCGGGCCCGAATTGAATCCCAGGCCGTTGAGGTCGGCTTGCAGGGTCATTACCCAATGGCCCGTATCCGAATACTGCAACACCTGCTGCATCGCCGGATGCACGGCTGCAAGCTGGGCCGTGGTGGGAACTGCGGCCCCATTGGTACTCTGGGCAAAAGCCGGCACCGTCATGGCCATAGTTCCTATCATTGCCGCACCAATCATCCACTTTTTCACGCAAATATCCCCCTCGTAGTGCCTCCGAGGTTAGCTGACGGGTTCGGGACCGAGAGAGATCGCCCTAGGGCCGTGCGGCCCATTCACCCCTAACGTGGTTTCCCCGGTTCCTCTGCAGGAATTAGGCAATTTTATGACACGGTCCGAGTCTACAAATGTTTCGAATTTGTGTCAGACCGCGTGTGAGCGCGATGCTGAGAGTGGGGACATACTAGGTCTTCGACGCGTGGGGGCGCTCGAGTGGGCGCACATAGAGAGGCCATGTCCGATTTATGGTGCGCAAGGAAATCTCTTGCAGCCGGCGGGTTCGTCACTAAAATGGCAAGAGAGCTTTTAGAGCAAGGGTTTGGGATTCAGAAACCGTAAGGAGCGGGCCGCCTGTGTCGAAAATTGGCTCCATAACTCGCCTAAACATTGGATCAGGCGGTCCCGCTGGCAACCCTTGCCCGAGATGGAAAGCGGCTTTTGGGTCGGCTTAATTTAACCGCTCAAGCCATTTTCTGCTATGATATCAGCGAACACCGCATCTCCAGAGCGTTCCCGTTGGGACTGTGGAGACGTATTTTGATGCGTGTAAGACGGAAGAGATGGTGCTTCTGATGGGAGGGAGTTTCGTTGCAGGCAGAGGACGACCAACAGACGTTGAGAAACCTCTTCATCGGCCCTAACGCGGGTTATCTTGTCGAGGCTTATGAGGCGTATCGACGAAATCCGGAGGCAGTAGACGAAGACGCACGGGCATTGTTCAGCCAGCTTGGTCCCGAGGCTATTGAGGCCTTGGTTCAGGGCGAGCGGCCGACAGTCCCGGCGTCTTCTGCTTTACCGGTTGAAAAGATGGTGAAAGCGGTCCAACTGGCTCGAAACATTCGGGAGTTTGGACATTTGCAGGCTAGCTTCGACCCGCTCGGGGTGGCGACCCGCCGGGTCGTCGACGATCCCGAGGTCATGGGCATCTCAGACAGCGATTTGCGCGCCATGCCCTCCACGGTTGTCTGGCCGAACCGATTGCGCACCGCGCCGACGGCGCTGGATGCCATCAATATGTTGCGGCAATTTTACTCCGGTCCCTTAGGGTATGACTTCAGCCACGTTCATAATGTTGAGGAGCGGGACTGGTTGCGTCAGCAGGTGGAGGGCGAGTCGTCTGAAGCGCCCTTGACGGCGGGAGAAAAGGTCGGCATTCTCAAGCGGCTGACCGAGGCCGAGGCGTTCGAACGGTTTTTGCACACAACCTTCGCGGGGCAAAAGAGGTTTTCCATTGAAGGGACCGATGTGCTGGTTCCCATGCTTGATAATCTGGTGACAGCTGGGGTTAAGGCGGGCGCCCATGAAGTAGTTATCGGCATGGCCCACCGGGGCCGTCTCAATGTATTGGCGCACGTGTTGGGGAAACCCTATCACAAGATATTTGCCGAGTTTCACAGCACGGTGAACAAAGACATGGTGCCGTCGGAGGGATCGATGGGCATCAATGCCGGATGGACGGGCGACGTCAAGTACCACTTAGGCGGGCATAAACTTTTGCGGGATGGTGAATTGGCCGGGGTTCGCATCAGCCTCGCCAACAATCCCAGCCACCTAGAATTTGTGAACCCGGTCATCCAGGGACTGACACGGGCGGCCCAGGAGGAAGTCGACCATCCCGGACAGCCCCGGCAAGACTCGGACCGGGCCATGGCCATTGCCATCCACGGCGATGCGGCCTTTCCCGGCGAGGGCGTCGTGGCCGAAACGCTCAACTTGTCTCAACTGCGCGGGTATCGAATCGGCGGCACGGTGCACATCATCATGAACAATGGCCTCGGGTTCACCACGGAGCCGGAGGATGACCGCTCCACGCTCTATGCCAGCGACCTGGCTAAAGGCTTCGAGATTCCGGTGGTGCATGTCAACGCTGACGACCCGGAAGCTTGCCTGAAGGCTGCGCATTTGGCGTTTGAATACCGGCAGAAGTTCCATAAGGACTTTCTTATCGACCTGGTGGGATACCGGCGCTGGGGACACAACGAAGGCGACGAGCCCTTATACACCCAGCCCATGCTATACCAGAAGATCGCGGCGCATCCGACGGTGCGGGCCTTGTATGCGGAACAATTGGAGCGGGACGGTGTCATGACCCCCGGTCAGGCTCAACAGCTGGTCGAAGAGATTCAATCGGTGCTGCGGGAAGCCAAGGACACTCTGGGCGAGGACAGTACGCCGGACGGTTCCGAAACCAGCACCTGGCGCGATGCCTTGGTGGGATTGGCCGAGCCAACCGAAGTTCCCGTGGATACGTTGAAGCGGTTGGTTGATGAAGTCCATCACATGCCGGACCACTTTCACATGAACCCTAAGCTGGAACGGCAGTTCAAGCGCCGTGTGGACAATATTGAGAATCCCGGCGGCGTTGACTGGGGGCTCGCCGAGACCCTGGCATTCGCCAGCATCCTTAGCGATGGCACAGCCATACGGCTGACGGGTCAAGACAGCGAGCGGGGTACGTTTAGTCACCGCCACGCCGTTTTGCATGACGCCAAGACCGGTGCGACCTATACGCCTCTGCAGCATATTCCCGCAGCCAAGGCAGCATTCGCGATTTATAATAGTCCGCTGTCGGAAGCGGCGGTGCTCGGATTCGAATACGGCTACAGTGTCGAATCGCCCAAGGTATTGACCTGCTGGGAAGCGCAGTTTGGCGATTTTGCGAACGCAGGGCAGGTCATTTTAGACCAGTTCGTCGCGGCAGCGCGCTCCAAGTGGAAAGAGCAATCGGGGTTGGTCGTGTTGCTCCCGCACGGATACGAGGGGCAAGGTCCCGAGCATTCCAGCGCCCGCCTCGAGCGCTATCTTCAATTGGCTGGAGATAACAACATGCGGGTGGTGAACTGCACCACCGCGGCGCAGTATTTCCATCTTCTGCGCCAACAGGCCAACCTGATTCATCGGGATCCCCGGCCACTGGTCGTCATGTCCCCGAAGAGTCTCTTGCGCCATCCGATGGCCGCCAGCTCCTTGGCCGACCTGGCCAGCGGAACGTTCCAGCCCGTGGTCGATGACCGCACCAATCCCGCTGAGCGCGTCAAGCGCCTGGTGTTCTTGAGCGGCAAGGTGGTAGTTGACTTGGCGGCAGCGATGCAGGATCAGCCGACGGACACCGTCAGTGTCATCCGGGTCGAGCAGTTGTTCCCATTCCCCCACCACGAGGTGGCCCAAGTGCTGGCACGCTACCCGCACTTGGAGGAAGCGGTATGGCTTCAGGAAGAGCCGCAAAACATGGGGGCTTGGCGCTACATTCAGTCGCGGCTGGCCAGCGAGCTGCCGGACGGAGTGCCCCTCAGATACGTCGGGCGGCCAGAACGGGCGGCGACGGCTGAGGGATTCCCGGAAATGCACAATGAGGAGCAGGCTCGCATCACGCGTGAAGCACTCCAGCCACGCGAAGTTTCCACACGGGGAGGGCAACGTTAGTGTCAGAGTTGAAGGTACCAGAACTGGGCGAATCGGTTGTTGAGGCCACCGTCGGCCATTGGTTGAAGCAGGTCGGCGAGGCGGTTAAGACTGGGGATCCCGTGGTTGAGTTGGAAACGGACAAGGTGAATTTGGAAGTGGCGGCGGAGGAAGACGGGGTGTTGGCCGCCATCGTCGCCGAGGAGGGAGCTACGGTTGCGGTAGGCGCCGCCCTGGCGGTCATTGACGCGGGAGCTGCGGCGGCTCCCCAGCGGCAGCAGGCTCCGTCCGAGCCTCCTGCCCAGGCGGTCGCGGCCGAGCCGGAGGCAGGGCCGCGGGCGACTCCGGATGTCCGTCGTCTGGCGCGCGAACAAGGCGTCGACTTGAACCAGATTAGCGGCAGTGGACCGCGCGGGCGGATCGTGCGTGAGGACTTGGCGCCTCCACCGCCTGTCAGCGCTCCCGCGCCACAAGCGCCGGCAGCCCCGGCCGCCGCTCCAGCTATGGAGACCAACCGGGGTGACGAACGCGTCCCGATGTCGTCCCGCCGGCAGACTATTGCCCGCCGGTTGGTGGAAGCCCAGCACACCGCGGCGATGTTGACCACTTTTAACGAAGTGGACATGACGAACATATTAGCGGTGCGGGCGCGCCGCAAGGACAGCTTTAAAGAACGTTATGGGGTGGGGCTGGGGTTCATGTCCTTCTTCACCCGTGCTACGGTAGGGGCCTTGAAACTGTTCCCGCGGCTCAATGCTGAAATCCAGGGCACGGATATGATCTTGAAGCACTACTACGACATTGGGGTGGCGGTGTCTACGGAATCCGGACTGGTGGTACCCGTGGTGCGGGACGCCGACCGGCTGAGTTTCGCGGAAATCGAACGACAGATCGCTGACATGGCGCAGCGCGCCCGCCACAACAAACTGAGTCTGAAAGAACTGCAGGGCGGCACGTTTACCATCACCAATGGCGGCGTGTTTGGATCGCTGCTGTCGACCCCGATTCTGAATGCTCCGCAGGTGGGCATTTTGGGAATGCATAAAATCGAGGAACGGCCTATCGCCTTGAACGGGCAGGTCGTCATTCGACCCATGATGTACTTGGCGTTGTCGTATGACCACCGGATTGTGGACGGGAGTGAAGCGGTACGCTTTCTGGTGGCCATCAAGGAGTTCCTCGAAGATCCGGAAAAGTTGTTGTTGGAGGGCTAGGATGTCAGCCGGCACCGCACTCCGACTTGTTCTGTCAGCCATCATCGTGCTGGCCTCGACGGCCACGCTGCTGGTGGTCCATCATCCCAGCGTGCTGGGATGTCCAGGGTCCGCCGTGAGTCCTTTGGTGGACTGCCGCCTGGTGGTGAGCAGTGCTGGAGGGCGCGTGCTGGGACTGCATCTGGGCATGTGGGCGCTGTTGTGGCTGGTGTTCTACTGGCTGGTTGTGCTGGTGCGGCGGGATCTGCGGTGGATCCCGCCGGCGCTGGCGTTTTTGGGGGTGGCCTACGCGATTGGCACGGAGCTGCGCGTGGGCCACCTGTGCATGTGGTGCACGGTCGATCAGGCAGCTCTGGTGGCGTTGGCCATTGTGACGCTGGGGTCGCAGGAGCAGGCGGCTTGAACGGCATGACGCGCGCGGAGCGGATGGAGCTGCTGCGCCCGCAGGTGTTAGCGTGCCAGGCGTGCGGATTGCGCCCTAGTGCGCACCAGGTGGTGTTTGGCGAGGGCCAGCCGGAGGCGCGCGTGGCTTTCGTGGGGGAGGGGCCGGGGGCGCAAGAGGATGCGGCGGGACGACCGTTTGTGGGACCAGCGGGGCAGCTCTTGGACAAGATGCTGGAGGCGATGAACTTCCGCCGCGAGCGCGACGTCTATATCCTAAACGTGGTAAAGTGCCGGCCCCCCGGCAATCGGGCACCCGAGACGTCGGAGGTGAACCAATGCCTGCCGCACTTGGCTCGGCAGTTGGAGATTTTAGACCCGGTCATCGTGGTGCTGCTGGGGAGTACGGCCGTCCGTGCGCTGATCCATGCAGAGGCCCGGATTACCCGGGTGAGGGGCGACTGGGTGGTGCGGGATGGCCGCTGGTGGATGCCCACATACCATCCCGCGGCCCTTTTGCGCAATCCGGAGCTAAAACGGCCTGTATGGTCGGACCTTAAGCGTGTTTTGGACAAGTACCGGGAACTGGTGGATCCGAGCCACGACTCGCCGCATTATCCGATCTCTTGAAAAAAATTCCGGTGGAATTGCCCAATCATGTAATTTCGAGTAATGTTAAGTTAACACCTACCATTTTGCTGGTGAAAGGGGTCTAAAACGATGGGATACGTTGACTCGATATTTCTCTCGGTCGTGCCGCTCTTCATTATTACGGTAATCGTGTTGTCGCGGTATCTCCTGATTGACTACGACTTCGAATCGTAATCAATCATCGTCGCGGGCGTGGCCGTAGCGCCGTTCTCCGACCCAGATATAGGCCGCGAGAGCGACTGCGAGGATAAATACGATACCAGAGGCAATCAGATAAGATTTCATCGGATAAGTCCCTCCTACAGTTCCTGAATCCCATTGTACTCGTTTTGTGGGTGGAGGAGCTCGAGTGTGGGGATTTATCTGTTCAGAAAGGAATTAGGCCGCATGAGCCACGCGCTAATCATCACGTATTTCGGCCTGTTGATTACAGCGGCCACGGGCGGGTTTGTATTCTTTGGATTCGCCTTGTTCGGTCCGCCAAAGCCGAAGCGCCGGGGGACGACCGTCACCATGCCGCGCCGCACCATCCCGCTCAATTGGGTGGTCCTGCACATATTTTTCGCCTGCGTCACGCTGGTCTTATTTACCTTGGCGGTCTTTGATCCCGGTGCGTTATCATCACTTTAGATTAATGGGGACATCAGCATGATATGGATTGACATCAGCTACGCTCTGTATGTAGTGACATTTCTGACAGGAATGCTGTTCTTTTTGCGGTTTGATGCCCGTCGGCGGCCGCTGCGGCGCCGGCTTATAGGCCTTCATCTGGTCATGGCGGTGGCTACCTTCATCATGATTACGTCTATCATGGCCGTCAATGCGTTTCCGCAACATGTGTCCAAGCCACCGGCGAATCCCAAACATTCCACCATGTGGGACTATGTCCGCCAGCACCAAAGTGAGTTGAAGGCGCACCACCGCAAGTACCTGTGGAAGAAGCCGTAAGGGAAAGGATTGGATATGAGTCCACGTTGGCAGGAGAGTTGGGTCCAAGCGACCGCATATTGGGGAGACCACTGGCGCCAGTGGATTACCGTGGCAGCAGCCGTGACGGTGTGGTTGTGGGTTGTGTTTCTGGCCGCGCCGCAGGCGACCCCGTTTCTTCTCATGCAGTTTCAACCGATTAACGACAAGTCGGTAGTACTTCAGTACCATCAACAATTGACTGCGTTCCAAGCGCACCTGCCCGTATTGGCCATTGCGGCCGCTGTCATCGGCCTAGTGGGCTTGTTTGTGGTGTCCTCCATGCTGCGGGGGTGGCGGGGCGGACAGGTTTCGGCCGTGTTAAGCAATGCTCTCATGACCTTATTGGCCCTGGTGGCCGTGGCGGCGACGCGTGTCCCGATGTCGGGCACCGGGCATAATCCCACGGCGGAAGCAATGCGCTGGCTCTTTATCGGGGTTGTGTTCGTGGTAATTGTGCCCTGGCTGTTTTGGTATGCTCCGACGCGAGGCCAAAGCGGGGGAGGGTTTTGGGCTCTTTTGCGGCATCATTGGCGTGATGCGCTGTTTATGCCGTGGGCCTGGCTTGCCCTGTTGGTGGTCTGCGAGCTTGTGAGCGCGTCCTTCGCCTGGACTACCACGGTTAACGACATTGGCACCTTTGTGCTGGCCGTCCTCATCGCCGCCGGCGGTCTCCTCTTTCAATCGGTGGCCAGCTGGTATGCGGCACCGTCCGGCGGACCGGCCCAATTGAAACAGACTTCGTAGGGAAATCGACAAGCGCTCCCCGAAAGAGGGGGCGCTTTCTATTCTCCCGTGAAAAGAAAAGATTTTTTGTCGCCAAAAATCTACATAACTTTGCAGGAATTTTTCTTCGTCTGTAGAAGTGTACGAGCGAGGTAGGATGAAGCATGTATCCTGCTTCGCGCGAATACAGCCTTACTAGACCGAGTGAGCTATCAGGCAAGGGGTCTTGAAGGTTGTTTTGTGTGTGTTACGAGTCTCGCAGAAGGAGGAAGATAAATTGGACAACACGCCGGAACGTGGTCAGTCGGTCCCCAGCGAAGCTCCTGAAGAAATGCGCTGGAGTCGGCGCCAATTTATCTGGGGTACCGCCGGCGCTGCCGTAGTCGGCACCGCGACCTTGTTTGGTCATGGTGTGATTGCGAATGCGGCCCGCGGTGTCTTTGGTTCTCCGGTTTCTACCGGGCTCATTCACGTCTACCAAGAGGACTTTTATTTCGTCCCCAACTACATGACCTGGCGTGTCGGTGACAAAATGACGCTTCGGCTCCACAACATGAGCCTGACGCGTTATCACGAGATGCAGCTAGGTCGGGATGTGAGCACCGAGAATACCGTGTTTGGAACCTTAACAGCGGACGGTTTTACCAAGGACTTCTGGGAAGGGGTGCACGTTACCGCATCCAGTCCTTACCTGATTGACAACTTCGTCACCAACAAGGCCATCATGACCTTCGAGGGGCCGAAGAGCGCCTTCCAGTTGGCGACCGGCGGAGGATTTAGTCCGACGCTCAAGCCCGGGGGAAGTATCGATCTCAGTTTCACGGTTCCTGACAAGCCTGGTATTTGGCACTACGGGTGATTTGTGCAACACGCCGCTCATTGGCGTTTCGGGATGCGTGGCATCCTCAACGTAGTGCGGGCCTAACCGTAGTCCTTCAACAGGAACAATTAGGGAAGGAGGCCCGAATTCTCAATGGCTAATATGGTTCTGTTTGGAGTCCTGTGGATTGTGATTTCGCTGCTCGGCGAGTGGGGAGTCACAGCTTGGATTAATTCTGCCCCTAACGGGACAGGACCATACTTTGGTTCGTTTTCGAACTTGGGCATTATCGGGGCCGGCGCCTTTGACTTCTTGCTGTGGGTCGCGGTGCCGATCTTTGTGTTCGTCGTACTGATGTTGGTCTTCGCCATGATTCGGTTCCGCGTCAAGAAGGGCGAAACGCCTGACGAGGCCAAGAACCAGAGCCGGGTGAACAAGACTTTTATCGGTATCTGGGTGGTGGCCAGCATTCTGGTCAACATCTTGATTTGGCTGCACCCCAACGCCAGCGGTTTAGAGCAGGTGTTCGCGGCACAGAAAGTGACGGCCAAACAACATCCGCTGATTGTTGACGTGACCGCTCGTCAATGGGAATGGATTTTCAGCTATCCCCAATATGGGATCTCCCAAGCGGTGAACTCGCAGGGTGACGACGTGCTCTACTTGCCGGTGAACCGTCCGGTTAAGTTTGTGCTCCAGTCGTTTGACCCGTTCCACACCTACGACTACCAAGTCGATGTGATTCACAGCTTCTGGATTCCCGGATTTGGCGTGAAGCAGGACGTGGTTCCGGGTGAGACCCGCACGCTGGTTCTCACACCGACTCAGATTACGTCCACCGAAAAGAACCCCATGGTTCGTGTGCAGTGCGCCGAAGACTGCGGACCCGGTCACCCGTACATGGAGGCCAACGTCCACGTAGTGAGCGCCAGTGCGTTTGCTCAGTGGGCCAAGGCTCAAGCCGCGGGAGGGTCTTAATCTGATGGCCGCTAAACACGAGTCGATAGGAAAGGGGTTGAAGTAAAGATGGCGCAACGCGCTTCGGTAGAGGTTAAGACCTCCACTCCCGTCGCCCCTGACCGCCGCATGATGCCTCCGGTATTGCGCGCGCTGCTGTTCGCGGCGATCGGGTTTGTAGTTCTTGATGCTCTCACCGTTTTGCTGGACTACAGCCCGCAATCCCCGTATCTCAGTCAAACGGGAGCGGTAGCAGGCTGGTTCGGAGCCTTAGTGGGCTGGCTTCTCGGGATCGGCGGCTACGAGCATATCATTAAGCCGATGCTCGGTTTCGACGACCCGGGTTACAAGCAAGTCGGCTGGCGGCGCTTTTTCCAGTTGGCTGACGACCACAAGGTCATCGGCGTTCAATATCTGGTGTTCTCGACCGGTACGTTCTTGATTGCAGGTCTCGTGGCGATGGCTATGCGCTTCCAGCTTATGTCCTGGCAGCCGACCATCTTCCAGTACCCGCAGAGCTACCTGAACGCGGTTGGTATCCACGGTACCCTGATGATGTTTACAGTGGCGACTGTGGCGATGTTCGGCGGACTCGGGAACTACATGGTGCCGCTCATGATTGGCGCCAAGGAAACCGTGTTCTCCAAGGCCTCTGGAATTGGCGTGTGGCTGGTTCCAGTCGGTGTGTTGACCGTGGCATTCAGTCCCTTGTTGGGGGCGTGGACGACCGGATGGCGTGGATACGAGCCGTTGGCCGCTTCGGACGGCGTCGGCATGTTGTACTACTATCTGGGCGTTTTCGCGTTGACCCTGTCCTCGTTGATTGTGGCCCTCAACTTGGTGACGACCATTCTCTTCAAGCGCACCAAGGGTTTGACCTGGAATCGGCTGCCCCTCTTCGTGTGGGGTATTTTGACGGTCTCTTTGCTGACCGTTATCTGGTTCCCGGAAATTCAGACCACCTTCTTGCTGGCCTTGACCGACAAGATGGCCATGTTGAACATGTTTAACGGCCTCGGTCATGCGCTGGGATTCTCGGAGTTCTTCTGGCTGTTCGGTCACCCCGAGGTGTACATCGTCGTGGTGCCGGCGTTGGCCATGTGGAACGAAATTATCCCGGTCTTTACCCGCAAGTCGTTGTTCGCGCGGCCGATGGCTGTGCTGGGCTTGGTGTTCGTGATGATGCTGAGTGGTATGGTCTGGGCTCACCACATGTTCACCAACATGCGGTACAGTGAAATGCTGCCGTTTTCCTTCTTCACGGAGATGATCTCCATTCCCACCGGGTTTGCATACTTGGCGGCCATCGGGACCATCTGGAACTCGCGCATGCGTTTGACAACCCCGATGTTGTTGGTCTTGATGAGTATGTTCAATTTCCTCATCGGTGGTTTGACTGGATTGTTCGTCGCGGACGTACCGGCTAACCTGCAGCTGCACAACACCTTCTTCGTGGTCGGACACTTCCACTTCACCATTATTGGTGGGATGGTGTTCAGCTGGATGGCTGCTATGTACTACTGGCTGCCGAAGTTCTCGGGCCGGACCTACAACGAGTTCTGGGGCAAGTTCGGGGCCATCTGGGTATTCGTGGCCTTCAACGCGACCTTCCTGAACTTCTTCATTCTGGGTCTGCACGGCATGAACCGGTGGGTCAGCGCATATCCGAAATACCTCCAGCCGGAAAACTTCTGGACCTCCATTGCGGCCTTCTTCCTCGGTGCGGGATTTGGCATCAACCTTATCCACATCGTTTGGGCGTGGGTCAAGGGACCCAAGGTTCAGGAAAACCCCTGGCAGGCCAAGACTCTGGAGTGGCAGACATCCTCGCCGCCGCCGCGTTACAACTTCGAGGAGCTTCCGGTTGTCGTCGCTGGGTTCTACAACTACGGCGAGGGCGCTCCGGAACCCGTGATTGTTGCAAAGCAGGCCGGTACTCAAGCTTAACCAACCGTAGGCGGAAGGAGGAAAGACTGTCATGGCGATACAAAAGACTCGCGGCGAAATGGAAGACATGCGTGCCATTCGCACAGGTTTCGGGATATTTCTCGCCAGCCTCAGTGTGATGTTGGTCACCTTGGTTGCCGCGCGTTACCTGACAGCCGGATCGACGGTGGGTCCGTACAGCCAATGGCTGGGCGCGATTACCACGCTGTTCATGCTGATTAGCGGCTTCGCCGCCCGGTCGGCGCGAACGGCCATCGTTCGCGGCAACAATCAGGCGATGCAGAGTCGTCTCGGTCTCGGATTCTGGTTCGGCGTTCTGACGGTAGCAGCGGTTCTTCTGCAGTGGATACTGCTGAACAACCAAGGTGTTCCAGTCACACTGCCTGCCGCAGAGGTGTACTATGTACTTACGGGAATATGGATGCTTCTTGCCGTGGTCTCGGGATTTGTACTGTACGCTTCGAAGGCGCGTGGACGCCGTATTGGCGGATACACCGTGGATAACCACTGGGATGTAGACGCAGCCACGTATTTCTGGACTTGGACAGCGATGGGCTGGATTGTCCTCTACATCGTGCTGTACTTCATTTGAGTCTGGCGTGACTAGGGAAAGGAGGAAATGAAATGGGATTTTTTCCCCATTTTCCGTTTTTCATTCCGCACAGCCCCGGCATGCCGCACTGGTGGGATATCTTCTGGTGGTGCTTCCAGTTGGTCGTGATGGGTGGCGTGTTGTTGGGTTTGCGGAGCATCGCTTTGCGCGTTGACCGCGAACGCGACGCCGAAAGCTTCGGCACGCGCGCAGCACGTCCGGAGGCGCCGATTCCGCCGGATGGACCGGGGATCCCGGGATAAAGTGGGTGCCAACGGTGGGGCCTGGGGTCTCACCGTTGGGCTTGCTCGCTTGTAGAATTATTTTAAATTGGACAAGGTGTGTGTCAGCCCATGATGAAACGGGTTAACGAGACAATACGTGCGTACACAGAGCTCATGAAGCCCGGCATTGTGCTGTGGCTTCTGATTACGGCGTATTGTGCGATGGTTGTGGCCCATCACGGACTACCGCCGATCGGGCAAACAATCTTTACCCTGGTCGGGCTGGGACTGTCTGCCGGTGGCGCCCATGCGGTCAACATGTGGTATGACCGAGACATCGACCAAATTATGAAGCGGACTCGGCGACGTCCAATCGTGACCGGCCGCGTACGGCCTCAAGATGCTCTCATTTTCGGTATTGCCTGCGGCGTGGTGGCGTTCCTAGGAATGGGCCTTCTGGTTAACTGGCTGGCCGCAGCATCATCTTTGGCTGGATATTTATTCTATGTGTTTGTCTACACCATCTGGCTGAAGCGCCGTTCGGCTCAAAACATTGTCATCGGCGGAGCCGCGGGCGCGTTCCCGCCCATTGTGGGCTGGGCTGGCGCGACGGGCCACTTGGGCATTGCCCCGGGATTGATGTTTCTCTTAATCTTTATGTGGACTCCACCGCATTTTTGGGCACTGGCGCTGTACAAGCAGGATGACTACCGCAACGCCAAGATTCCCATGATGCCGATTGTCCGTGGGGCGTCGACGACCAAGGTGCAAAGTTTGGTGTATGCCGTGTTGTCGGTGGCGGTGTCGGTGATGCTGTATTTGACCCATACGGTCAGCCAGGTGTACTTGGTAGCCGCGCTGGTGCTGGGCGTGACATTCGTCATGTACAACATTCAGCTCTTGCGGGAACCGGCGGATGAACTGCGTTGGGCCAAGCGGACGTTCCGGTTTTCCCTGATTTATATCGCAGCACTGTTTGTGGCGATGGTTGTTTGACCACATTCCGTCCGGGCTCTATGGTATCCATAGAGCCCTTTTTTTGTGGGCCGGGAGACGTCCAAGGAGGATAAACCATGGCCCATGAGCGGTTTTTGGGGAATTTGACGCGCAGCCCGGAAGAGGACCCGACCGGGAGACGGTGGCTTTTGTGATGGCAGCTGGTCCCTCGTCTTGGAAAAAAGAGGAGGTGGTGCTGTTCTCGACAGAAGGGGTGCGCACGGGATTGGCGGCGGCGGTGGATGGTGTCGAAGAAGCCAACTTCACCGCGGGGAGCGCCATCGAGCGGGTCTGTGAAGCGGGCGTCAGCGTTTCCTTCTAGAGCGCGTTGAAGTATTGCACAAGCGCGTGGGATTGACTGGACGACACGGGACTTCCCGGAGGCATGCGCGAGGCGATGAATTGCTGCATATTGGCGGCCCCCATCGACGAGACCAGAGAATGGGTGAAGGGCGGGGTCGGTCCGTGGCACCGGGTGCAGGTGGTGGTATAGATTTGTTTGCCCTGCGCGACGGCCGCTGTGGTGGAAGACGGAGTACGCGTGGTGGTCGTGCCGGAGGCCGGGGGACGCGCGCTCTGCACCGCAGTGGGAGGCAGGGCTGCCACGCCCAGACCGTGGTCGTACACCATGCTACCTCCCAGGATACCGGTGGTGGAAATCATGATCAATCCGAGAATATAGGCCGCGCTGGCATAATACCAAGGTTTTAGGGTGTCGCCAGGCCCGGCCGCGCTTAGATCACCGCTCTTTGTCCACGCGCGGTGGGCGCGCATGCGCAAGGCCACGATCGCGGCAATCACCAGGCCGGTGATAATGCCGTCGCGCCGGTGGGCACGCAGCAGCGGCCGCACACTGGGTGTGACCAATAGGTGACCGGCCGCGTAGAGTCCGGCCAGAATGGCAAAAAATACTGCGATAAGCGTCAGCCAGAGTAGGACCAGACCCGCCCGTTCAAAAAACCGGTCACGCCGCCAGACGGCAATGGCGTCAAGGAGAAACGCCGTAAACAGGAGGGCGATGGGAAAGTGCACCAGCATGGGATGTACGGTGGGTGGAATCATGGAGTCCCCCTTAGTCATGCCGGGAGGCGCCGCACCCCCCGGCTCGTGTTGATATTACGACCCGCAGCCGCAGTCGTTGCAGGCGCATTGTCCGGCGCAAGAGCAGGTGTCGGCGCAGTGCCCTTGAGCGCAACTAGCGCAGCAGCATTGCCCAACCACAGAGTTTTCCATAAGATAAACCTCCTTCCAGCATTCAGGGTGTAGCGTGTCGGTTATGGAAGAAACTTATGCGGGCAAAGCCTGCCTCCTGATAGCAATGTTACGGAGTCTGTTGCGGTTAGCGGTCGAGTCGGCGCAAGGTCACGCGCAGGTCGTGCAGACCGGACCAGGAGAGGCGCACACCCGAGGCCGCCACGGAGCTGCGGGCGGGGATGCGGAAGGCGGACCCCGGCCGGGCCAGCCAGGGCGCGTGGTCGGTGAAGCGCGGGATTTCGGTGGCAGAGGCCGGGGACGTGTCTCCGTCGTCACCCGGTGCAATCGCGAGCGTTCCGCCCGGCAGGATGAGATGCTGGGCCTCAATAGGCCCGAAAGCGAGCAGACTGATGCTGTCGCGGGCGGCGCGCTGCCCATCGGGAGAGGCCACCGTTTCCAAGAACCCTAACGGTGCGCCCTCCGAAGCCCACCCCTCGTGGCATGGGACTACGGCGCCCCGGCGAATCAAGAGCGGCACTTCGCCCAGCGGGGCGCGGACGCGAATGGTGGACGGGCCCTGCCAGTGTTGATCGCTCCACCAGTCGTGCCAGACGCCGGGAGGCAGGGCGATCCGGGTGGTGCGCGTGCCGCGGTTGGTCACCGGCGACGCCAACAGCTTGTCACCCAGTAGAAACACCGTATTCAGTCGCTCGAAACCGTACTCGGGGTATTGCAGCCATAGGGGCCGGAGGAGCGGCATGCCGCATTCTTGCGATTCAGCGGCTAAGTGGTGGAAATAGGGCAAGAGCAGCATGTGCAAACGGGCAAAGCGGGCGAACACCTGTTCTGTTTCTAAATCCCGGGTCCAGTGCCAATTGCGAGGCCGGGCCGTACCATGGTGGGTGCGCATGAGGGGGAGGAGGGACGCTAGGGCTGTCCAGCGCAGATACAGCTCCCGGGACGACGGGCGCGTCAAACCCAATGTCATGTAGCCGGCGATATCGGTTCCCCAGATGACATTCCCCATGAGACCCGCGGAGAGCGCTTGGGGAATGACCGTGGCCAGTCCGTCGGCGGCGTCCCAATCGGTATCATTGTCTCCACCCCACATGGCCGGGGCCCAGGCGGGGGTCTCAAGGCCCGCGGAACGCACAAAGAACGTATAATCGCCGTCGGGGCGCTGCCGGTCCCAGAATTCGCGGTTCACGGACTGCCACAGCACCGGGTAGCGGTTGTGCGATGTCCAACCGGTGGTCCCATCTGCCAAGCGGCTCTCAGGCGGCAGGTATTCGCCGAAGTCCGCCATCCAGCCGTCGAATCCGGCCTGAGCCAGTGGCGCAAAGATCCGTTCTTGAACCCACTGGCGTGTTGCGGGGCGGCTTAGGTCGAGTTCCCCGTGGTGTCGCCCTAAAATATTGATATCGACCGGGGTTCCTGCGTCATCGCGCACCAAGTGACCCCGCGCCTCTGCCTCGTCGTATAACGGCGTGTCCACGGCCACCTCCGGGCATAGATAACCGAGCAGCTTGTATCCTTGCTGGTGCAGGTGGTCGGCCATCTGGTCAATCTGAGGATAGAGCTGGGGACTGACCTGGTGGGACAGGGGGCGCATCCAAAATCGGCGGTTATCTTGCCAGGAGCCCATCCAGTCTTCGACCCACATCGCGCTGGCGGGGATATGGCGGCGTCGGGCTCGGTCGGCCAAGCCGAGCACCTCATCTTCGCCTTGAACGGCATCCAGCCAGGGTGCAAACACCCACAGCGGCGGGATGGCCGGACCGCCCAACAGCTGGCGGCGGCGAGCCAGCACGTGGACGAGACTGGGGCCTGCCAAGAGGTGCAGGGTAAAGCGGTCATTCCACACGCGCATGGAGCGCCGAGCGCCCTGGAGCGACCAATCGACGCGCTCCGTGTTGTCGAGCCAGGCTGCATAACCCAAAGAGCTCAGCCAGGCCGGAGCGGGTGAATAGGTGGTGCGATATCCGCGGGGCAGCGGGACCCGGCCGGTCCATCGGAACCATGGCGACAAGGGACCCAAGCCCACGGGCCCTTCTTCCGTCCAAGTCGTCCAGCGGCCGGGGCGCGCCTCGGGGCCATCATTGTAGGTACCCCATCCATACAGGACTTCCGGCGCCGGGGCGAACCAACGGAACCCGACACGGTCTGCCCGGTCAGCTTCAAAGGACAAAATCAGGTGGTCAGGCGCGGGCTGCTCGATGGAAAGCCGGGCGCGCCGTATCCGGTCTTGGTCCACAAGAGTCCAGAGGCCGGGCTCGGAGGGCATGAAGCGATGTCCCTTGGACACTCGACGGCCGTGTTCGGTATAGAAGTCCCAAGCAATAAAGTGGCGCCGAGAGACGCGCTCAACGGTTTCGAGAAGCCAGTGTTGTACATCGATGGCCATGAGCGGCCGGTTCTGGTTACGGATGACCAGACGACTGCGGGCGTCGATGGTAACATGAAGCGGAGAGGCTGGTGCGCCGATTATATCCATAGGACCACCATATCACGCGGACTAAGGGCAGGGAAACAGGGGATGCGAAGGATGCTGGAATGGTCGGATAGGCTGTCGCCGTACGTCGGACAACCGGTATCGATGGAGCGCCTGACGAGCGCCGGCGGCGGGGGGGCGTTTCATGTTCGGGGAAGCCGCCGTGCGGCCGTGTTGAAGATCGGTGTGGAGGCACCGGAGATGGCCTTCTACCGGTCCGTCGCAGATCCGCTGAGGGATCGGGGAGTGATGGTCCCGGCCTTGCTCGCGTCCGGGGACGATCCCGCTTGGATTCTCCTCCAATACTTTCCGGGAAGCCTGTCCCGCGACCGATGGGGGGTTGACCGGGACGTTGTCCAGTACCTGGCACGCTGGCATGCGGTGGCGCCTACGGTTTTGGATGCGCACCCGATCCCGGCGCACGTGTTTCGCTGGGAGGACGCCTTGCGGAGCCTGCCCCAGTATCCCGCGCCGGGGAGCGTATCGGCGGAACTGGACGACATCTTCTCGCCGGTCGGGTGGGTGCATGGGGATCCCAATGTCACGAACTGGGTCGCCACCGAGGACGGTGTCTTAGCCCTCACGGATTGGGCCCGGGTGGGTCGAGCCCACCCCGCCGTCGACCTGGCCATTCTGCTGCCGGGGCTGCCCGAGGCGAACGCGTTTCGCGAGTTGGCGGAGGCATACTGCACCGTGCGGCCACGGGCTGGGCCAGCGCCCCGTTTGGCGCGGCTCATGGCGGTGGCCAAGTGGTGGACGGCG
>JAJZBJ010000143.1 GCA_021798975.1 Bacillota bacterium
CGAATCCCTGGCGGACGCTGCCTCCGGGCAGGAAAAAGGGGTCTGGCAGACGAAACTAGGCTTCTAGACAAAGGAGATACCGACATGGACGAAAGTGTGCGTTTTGATCCCAAATCCCCGCTGTTCGTGAACGATCCGCATGGGATGCTAAGCATCCTGCGGGAACGCCACCCGGTGCTGTGGGGCGGTGAGGCCAGAGCCCTCAGCGGCCGCGTCTTCTCCGTCTGGCATCTCTTCTCGTATGCCGACGTGGGGGCTGCCTTGAAGGATGCCCGCTTGATGCGGGAAATCCGCCATGTGCTGACGGACGAGGAATTAGGCCGGGCCGTTCCCATTCCGGAAGAATTCCAGACCTTAGTGAACTCGCAGCGCAACATGATGCTGTTCCGGGATCCACCCGACCATACGCGGCTAAGGACCTTGGTCAACAAAGCGTTCACGCCCCGCATGGTGGAGCGGTTGGCATCACATATCCAAGACATTGCCACGGACCTGTTGGAGCCGTGGCCGGCCGGCCAACGCTTCGACCTAGTCCAGGAGTTCGCATTCCCCTTGCCCGTCATTGTCATTGCGGAATTGCTGGGAGTTCCCAAAGCCGATCGCGATCGCATTAAAAGCTGGTCGCGGATCTTCACGCAAGTGCTGGACGTCGAGGTCAGTCTGGAGACACTGGTCCGAGGCAATCAGATGACGAAGGACTTCCGGGACTACTTCCGCGATCTCATTGCCGAGCGGCGCCGCAATCCCCAGCAGGACCTCATCTCGAATCTTATCCAAGTCACCGACGACGACGGCGGTCAGCTCAGCCTTGAGGAACTCTTGGACATGGGCATTCTGCTGTTGGTGGCGGGCCACGAGACCACTCGCAACCTCATCGCCAATGCCGCCTGGATCATGTGCCGCATGCCCGGTCTGGCCGATGCACTGCGCCGCCAGCCCGACCTCGTGCCCGGTGCCATCGAAGAGGTGCTGCGGTTGGAGCCCCCGGTGATGCTGACCAGCCGCTTTCTGGCCGAGGACCTGAGCATCCAGGGCACCGCCATGAAACGCGGCGACGAAGTCAGCTTATGGCTGGCGGCGGCCAACCGGGATCCCGCCGTATTCGCCGAGCCCGATGCATTTCGACCCGACCGCTCACCCAACCGCCACTTGGCCTTCGGCCAAGGCATCCATTATTGCTTGGGAGCGCCCTTGGCGCGGCAGGAAGGGGCCATCGCGCTCAAGACCTTGTTGACCCGATACCCGCGACTGACCCTGGCCGAGGCTGACCTTACCTGGACTGCCTCCACCACATTTCGCAGCCTGACGGCACTCGAGGTCGAGACCTCAGCCGCACCTCAATGAGACACGTCTGCGGGCCCGCATCGCATAAGATCCGTCTCTACGGGCGTTCCATAGCCCGGAACCGGGTGGCGAAGGCAATGGCCCCGACCACCACCATCAGCAGCAAGCCCGCCATGTAGGCCAAAGCGTTGGCTGCGGGATAGGGCTGCTGAATAAAGGTCCAGACCACGTAGGTCAAATAGGCCACGGAATGATGGGTCAGGGCCAGATTGGGCAAGCTATCGGACCATTCGGCCGTGTACAGCAGCGGGGCAGTTTCGCCCATGGCCACGGAAAGAGCCAAAACGGCCCCGGTCGCGATACCGCTTAAGGAATGGGGCCACATGAGCGACCACAAGGTGCGGGCGCGGGAAAATCCCAGCGCCTTGGCGGCCTCCCGAATCTCCACCGGCACCTTGTCGAAGGCCTGCATCGTGTTACGCACCACGTACGGCAGCGACAACATCGTCAAGGTCAGGCCCGCAGCCAGGGCTGAGAATCCCCAGCCGAATGTGACCACGAAGGCCAGATAGCCCACATATCCGAAGACGATTGAAGGCACGCCGGATAGAATGTCACTGACAAAGAGCAGCGCCTCGCGCACCCAGACGGGTGCATAGGCGGCCGCGAAGCTGGCCGTGGCGACCCCAATCACGCCCACCGCCAAGATGGTGAGAAGCCCCAGCCAAAGCGTGCCCAAAATCGCGTTCTCGAGTCCTCCGCTGAGCCCGGAGGTCGGGGTGGTGAATACCGATAATGACCAGGCCGGCAAAGACCCCTTGATGACGGTCCAGAAAATCAGCAGGAGCACCAGCAGCATGACTGCCGTGGCTAGTCCGGCCACGAGCCGCCACAACGCGGATCCCAGCCGCCGATAGGGAGAGATGCGCACCGTGCGTAGTGAGGGCTGCATTAGGATCCCTCCTCGGCCAACGACACGCCCGACGATGCACGTTTGACAATGGCCCGGGCCAAGAGATTGACCATCACCGTAATGGTAAACAGCACCAAGCCCAAAGCCCCCAGCGCGTGCAAGGCCATGTGGGTAGGATCGGTCAAGGCGGAGTCCAACTGTCCGGCAATGGTAGCCGCCATGGTACCAATGGCGCTGTACAAGTTCTGGGGCAAAATATTCATGGCATCACCGCTGACCATCAAGACGGCCATGGTCTCCCCGAGGGCCCGGCCCAGCCCCAAGATGCTGCCGCCCACCACGGCGGATCGCGCATAGGGCCAGACAACCCGCCAAAACGTCTCGCCCTCCGTCCAGCCCAAGGCCAACCCGCTCTCAATCATCTCCCGCGGGATCCGCTCCATGACAGCGCGGATGGTCGCGGCGATAATCGGCACAATCATTAGCGTGATGACAATCACGGCCACCAAAAGATTTGTTTCACTGCCCAAAGGCCCCGACAAGAACGCGATCGGGGACAATACGCGATTGAGCCATGGACCGATGTAGTTCGTGACCGCGGGGGCCACCACCACCAACCCCCAAAGTCCGTAAATCACACTAGGGATGCCCGCCATCATCTCCACGAGACCCGCCAACAAGTGCCGAATACGGCCCTTGACAAAATACCCGCTCCCAGCCGCGGCGAAGAACGCCACCGGAACGGCCGCAATGAGGGCCAAAAATGAGGTCAGGGCCGTACCGACAATGAAGACCAGCGCGCCAAAGGAGGCGTCCGGCATCACTTTCACGCCGTGCACGACGACGGCATGGTTGGCATATTGGTTTCCAATGGCCCACTGCAACGAGGTAAAAAAGCGCCATCCCATGTACCGAAACACCGGCGTGGCCGATGCCACGAGATAGGCCGCCAGTCCCACCACAGTGACCATCGGGGCCAGGGAGAGAAGTCCCAAACCGGATCCCACTGTGCGGTCAATCCACCGCGCCCTTACAGCTTTCATGAACCGGCTTCCTTCGTTGCTGCGGCATACTGTGCCATCGGGGTAATCTCCTCGGCGTTATTAGTCCTCGTCGTGGTGATGAAGGTAGTGCGCCACCACGTCATTCTCAGATGCAAAGACGGCTTCCGTCTCACCGAATGCTGCCAGCCGGCCGTTGACCAGGACGCCCAGCCGCTCGCTGATGTGGCGCGCCTCGTCCAAGTGGTGCGTGACCATGAGCACCGTGACCGTGCCCTTGAGCGACATAATCAACTCGTCGATACGGCGGCGCGACTTGGGATCCAATGCGGACGCCGGCTCATCCATAAGCAGGACGGTCGGTTCGACAGCCAGCGCACGCGCAATGCAGAGGCGTTGCTGTTGGCCTCCAGAAAGCGTCAGGGCCGGTTGATGCAGCCGGTTTGAAACCTCATCCCATAATCCCACCGTCTGCAAGGCCGCTTCCACCCGGTCGGAAATCTCCGAACGCGCCGTGCCATGGACCTTCAGCGGCAGCGCGATGTTTTGAAAGATGCTTTTGGGAAAAGGTGTCGGCCGTTGAAAGACCATGCCGATATGCGAGCGTACCACCGAGACATCGACACGGTCGCCATAGAGGTCGGTATCGCCGTACCAGACCGACCCGTGCACCCGCACGCGCGGCACGCCATCCCACAGGCGATTGACGATGCGGAGCAGACTGGATTTGCCGCTGCCGCTAGGACCGACCAAGGCCGTGATGCGCCCGTCGGGCAGGTCCATCGAAATATCATCCAAGATGGTATGCTTACCTGCCGTGAGAGACACGTGCTCCAAGCGCAGGGCGGTCATAGGCCGGTTCTCAGTCTGGACCTCAACCATGTTTATCGGTTCCTTCCCGAACCGTTTCCGGTTCCTGGCCATCATAGCGGCGGAATATTAGGCCGTTGCGATCGCATGATTAAGAGTCCATAAAATTCCCGAAAGGCATCAAAAAACAGCCGACGGCAAACGCTCGGGCTGTTGTCGCAAAAACCTGCCGATTTAACGCGAGGTGCTAATCTTGCTTAAAACGGTGGTCAAGAGAACCCGGCACACTCCAAGTGACAAGAGACAGACGCACCCTTTGAGGAGTAAGAAGAGGTTCTTGTTTAAGTACCCGTTGGCGGGACGAACCAACCGGTTTTGGTGCGCATGGGGCTCCCGGTCCCACAGGTGGACCCCGAGCGCACAGACCCATAGTTCATATCCGCGGAGCAGGCAGGAAATTCCCGCTGGGTCTGCTTAACGGTTGCCGTAAATCGAGGGGCGCACGCGTTTTTCTGTCCCTTACCCATGTGTTCGCCCACCATGACTATAGCTTGACAAGCATCGAGACGGAGAGACTTCGCTAACACCTTGCTCACCTGGTCTGAGGCGAAACGCATGGACAATCAACCGATCAATGCGTTAGGCCATGCCGGGTATTAGGCTTCACAATCCGCTCCATCGTCATACTGTCCCCGTTGTGATGCCCGGATCACCGACCATCACACCCCGTGGGCCGGGAGCAACTGATTTGGCCGTACGCTCTCAACTTTAAGTGCTGGTCTACACGAATCCAACTACCGCTTCGTTCCGTAGAGTGGCCACTTGCTCTTCAGACGTCGTGTGTCGGATAAGGTCGCGACCTCGGCGTTCGAGCTGCCGAATCAGGTCCCAGCGGTCAGCGTATGGTACGCGGCAAAGCAGGTTCTGGTAGAAGGCGCCGCCCTTCAACACGAACGCGAGAAAGGCCTCGGGGTCGCTCGCCGACATGGTCGAAGTGGGACGAGAATAGGCGACGGAACTCAGATGGCGCCGAAAGGTCTGTTCGAGGGCCCCCGGCGCCAGGCCCGTACGTTCGCCAAACGGCAATCCCCATGTCTCCGCCAATTCCGCCAGCGGACGAAACCACAACGCCACCATTGGAATTTCGCGAAAATCGGTTTGGGGCGGCGGGCACAATGCCGCCACCAGTCCGCCCGGCTTGGTCACGCGCACCATTTCTTGGACCGCCTGTTCAACATTTGTAAAGTGCAGAGAGGCAACCGCTACACACGCGTCGAAGGTCTGGTCGGCAAACGGTAGATGTTCCGCCACCCCTTGAACGGTCTCCACATGGCCGATGCCCGCCGCCTGTCGCTTTGCCTCCAATTGATTCAACAGGCTACGCGAGGGATCGAGGCCCACCAACCGTCCGGTCCCTCCCACCTGACGATGCAGGCCCAGATCGAGGGTCACACGGCCCGTCCCACACCCCACCTCCAGCACATGCATCCCGGAACGGATCGCAAGCTGGCCCAAAAAGTCCCGGGTCAAACGCGTCGCGTCGGGAAATACATGCGGCAGGACCGCATCATAATCCAACTCGCCAAAAATGGTCCACCGCTGCGCTTCGGACCGCCACGCGAATTCTCCGGACGCCTCGAGCGTGCGGCGCAACTGGGTGAGTAGGGTATGGCCTGCGGGCGTGAGCATCACGGTTTCCCCCTGTCCCCGATACTGCACATCTACGAGTCCCAGACGTCGATAATGGGCCAGTTGCCCGTGGAAGACTCCCTCGGACCACGGGCGATGCAACGTCCCCAATAAAAAGTCGTCTTGGCGCATCGATCCATAGTAGGCCAACGCACTGAGATCTTCATGGGCAGTAATCACCAAGTAGAGAACCCGCAGCGACACCCATCCCCCCGCTTGATGGGCAACAAAATCCTCAACCCGCGCCAGGGCCGCTTCGGCATCCCGGTGGTCGACCGCACGCTTCCCCTTGGCCCGTTGCGCATGAAATAGCGCGGTCCCCAAGACGATTTCGCGCACCGCCTCCAGCACGTCCTCAAGCCGTCCCAGCAACGGAGGCCCATCCGCCACGGCGGGGGCAATCCGGGTGGCCAGAGCGTCTGCCAGCCAGTCCATCGCCGGAGCACTGATGTATTCTTCCTGCTCGCTATTCATCCACGTGTCTAGAACAATCCCGTCCGCCACGGCGTCACGGATGATGCGGGTTACTTCCTCTTCCGTGAAATCCGCGCGCATGAGGTTTTTCAAAGCTTCCATGGTCCATCCTGTCCTTTGTCGGATCGCCCAACAGACCGACCGTCGTTCCATTGGCCGTTACAGCTCCGGAACCGGCTTCGTATTGAGCTTTTTGCGCCTATTTTCTCCATGGCTGACACGTACGTCAATAATCGGGACGACAATTTCCCCTAACCTTGTCCAGTCCGTATACTGTTAGGTATGAAAAACAAGGGACAGGCCCGTGCAAGGCGCTTCTTCAGCATCAAGGAGGTTGCGGAGCAGACCGGTCTTACCGCGCAACAGTTGCGCAAGTGGGAGCAACGTTACGGCGTTGTCCATCCCTGTCGCCTCGCCAATGGCTATCGGGGATATACATCGGGAGACGTGGCTCGACTTCAACAAATGGTCCGTTGGGTACATGCCGGGGTGCCAGCCCACATGGCGGCTCGTTGGCTTCAGGACCCACCCGTACTGGCCGGGACACGCGGGGCCCCCGACAGCACCGTTGCCGATGCCCCACGGTGGCGCCAACATATCTGGAAGGCTGGAGCTGCCATGAAGCCGGATATCGTAGAGCGCGAGATTCGGCAGGCCATTCTGCACTATGGCATGCGAGCCGTCGTCGCGGAGATTGTGCGCCCCGTGCTCATTCAAGTGGGTGAATGGTGGGCCGAAGGCATCTGGCTCCCCGACCAAGAGCAAATCACGAGTGAGGCCTGTCGCCGAGTCTTGCTCAACGGGTTGGCTGACCTCACCCCCCTACGCCGGGCCCCCCGCGTTCTGTGTGCTGCCGCACCGGGAGACCGGCACGATTTGCCCGCAGTGCTCACAGCGATTGAGGCGGCCCTCTACGGCTGGGACGCGCGGGTGTTGGGGCCAAGCCCGGCTCCAGGTGCCATTGAGCGCGCCGTCCTAAAGTGGGGGCCAGTATGGCTGGTGGTCATTGCCACCACCAGCCCGAAAGACAACCCAGAGTTACGACAGTTCGTGAAAACCGAAGCCCCACGGCTGCCCCGGTGGACGACCGTCTATGGTGGGGGACTGGGGTGGCCCGCCCGCGAAATCTCCGACCTGATCAGACTAGAGAGGCCAGAGGACCTGTTCGCGCGGATCGGATCGCCGCCGGCCATCTGAGCCGATGCCCACACGAAGACGTCAGGCTCACAGGGTTCGATGCTAATTCCCAGGGAATCGGTCTCTGCCGCACGAACCGCTCTAGGTCCTTGCGACCAACACCCCCCTTGGGTGTGACAGAGATTACGTCGCCGTTAACCCGCTGGGCTGTGTTTCGGGTTCCAGCCGACGACAAATCGGCGCGAAGCTTACTGCCCTGACCTGCGGGTGTGGCCGCGTTTAACCCAACCCGGCAGCTTCCTGTACACGGCGAAGCTTCTCTGGGTCTACGTCGGCTGGATCCCAGTCTGGTCGACCGTACCAGTAGCCTTGCTGCCAATGATATCCCATGCGGGCCAAAGCGATGGCCTCTTCCTCACGCTCAA
>JAJZBJ010000144.1 GCA_021798975.1 Bacillota bacterium
GACTCAAAAAGCCCCCGGTGCTCCTCTTATGGGCTCCACTCGGGTGAGCGGCACGTCTTTGGCCCGTCAAACCGGCGTTGCGTATTCACGACCAGCCCCATTCAGCATCAGCCAGCCGCGGTCGGAGCCTTGTTCTGAGGCGGCTCGACGAGATAGCCCGGCTTTAAGCCCGCCTGGTGCGTGTACTCCTGCAGCTTTTTGACGGTGTCCAGGGTCGCAACCCCGGTCGAGGGCAGCGTCACCATCGTTTGAAACTTGGCCACCGCCTTTTCCACATCCGCCGTGTAGACGCCTGACAGCGGCCCCTGATAGACCCGCGCCAGGCGCAACAGCCGCTGCAATTCCACCACATCCTGTCCCATGTTGCCCGGATTCATGGGGCGGCGAATGGCCGTAAACGGCGTCGGGCCCTCGATAATGACCGGCGTCCCGACTGATACCATCGAGTACAGCTGCTCCACATTTTTGTTCAACATTCGAAAACAGCCGTGGGACGCCACCGTCCCGACCGACCACGGCTTGTTGGTGCCATGAATGCCGTATATCCCCCAGGGGACCGAGATCCGCATCCAACGCGTCCCGAACCCGTCCCCCCAGACCGCCTTTTGTGTAATGTAGAATTCCCCCCGGGGCGACTTCGTCTCGGGTTTCCCAACCGCCACAGGGTATGTCTCCACCATTTGTTTCTCCTTATAAAGGTACAACCGATGCGCCGGCACGTTGATGACAATTTTTAGCGCGCTGTCGGCGGCGTGGACACGGCGAGCACCGATGAGCCCGGCAATGCTGCTGGACAGCATCCACACCAAAGCAGCCGCCAACGACGCATACAGAATCAGCCGTCTCACGACCGGACCTCCCAACTAGCCCACAAGGTGGCGGCCAGCCAAAAGGCGGCCATGACCTTAGCGGTGGGAAAGTCGAGCAGCGACCACACCGTTCCGGCGCCAAACCATGCGGTAAAGGCGCCCGCCGGCACCACCACGATGACCAGGGCCGGCAGGCCATGGATCACCAACCGAAACCGGTCGACGTGAATCGCCCATCCGCGGCGCGTGTACTGCCATAATCGCCAAGCCTCCACCAGCCCCAGTACCACGATCGGCCAGATGACCATCTGCACAACCATCCATTCCGGCCGCTCATCAATCGGCAGGTCTCTAAAGCCCCAGGTCAACACCATCAGCCCGAAAACCATTAGGACCGCTGACAGCCCGATCACCGCCCGACGCGTACTCATTGTCCCCGTCCCCCCTCTGTCACAGCACCATATGACTCGTCCGGCGGGTCTAGACCACGGATGATGGACATACAGATACGGGTAATGACGGACGAAGGGGAGAGACGGCATGGCCTGGTTTACGCTTGTCGCCGCAGCCATTATCGCGGCACCGATGGGTCTGTGGCTGGCAGGAGTCGGACCAGCAGTAATGCTGGTGGCGAACGCCTCGGCCCTCATCCTCACGCTCCGGCTGTTCGCGGTCGCCGCGGGCTTGTCACGAAGCCGGATTCACCTGATGTGGTTGGGACTCTTCGCGGGGCTACTGGGAGGGCTAACCGATGAATTGCTGCTGCATGTGCGCGGCGCCACTGACCTGGCTACCGCTTTTTCGGCCTATGCCAGCCTGGGGGCCGAGATGTACCGCCTGGACATACTCAACCCCTGGTGGCCGTTCGCTTTTGTCGCCTTAAACGGGCTCTTTTATGCGGGTATCGCCCTGCTGATCGGACATTTGGTTCAATACCGGCGCCGCATTTTAGGGTTGGAAGAAGATGCTGCGGCTAGGTAGTCGGGTGCTGTCCGTAGTGCCGGAATGACTCCCGCACCGCTTGGAGCTCGTCTTCGGTCAATACCCGCGGCGGGGCCAGCAGCGAGGCGCGGTATTGAATCATGGCCGTCCATTCAACCTCCATGGCTGCTTGATAGGCCGATGACACCGTCTCGCCGACGGCCACCAACCCGTGATTCTCCAACAGCGCCGCCCGGCACTGGGGTCCGATCACCGCCTGAATGGCCTCGGCCAGTTCTGGCGTGCCAAAGGTTCGGTACGGGACAACCGGCACTTGCTCGCCAACCCGGACCATCTGGTAGTGAATAGCTTTGACGGGCGTATTCAGGGTCGCGAGCACCGTCGCGTACGGGGAGTGCAAATGGACAATGCCGCCAATCCACTCGTGAGAGCGATATAGATACTGATGGAAGCGCCATTCGGTTGAAGGTCGGCTGCCGCCCTCCAAGACCGTCCCATCAGAGGCACTCAAGGTCACCAGGTCCCCGGCCGCAATATCGCTCCAGGGGACTCCCGACGGCGTAATAACAAAGGCGCCTCCATCGCGGCGCGCACTGGCATTACCCGATGTCCCAAACGTGACACCATCCTGGCCTATGTGTCGAATCACCCGCAGCAACGCGTCCATACGTACCTCCCCGCATGAAATCAAAGAAAAAACCCTCGCCGTCGCGAGGGCAAAAAATGGAGCGGAAGACGGGCTTCGAACCCGCGACCTTCGGCTTGGGAAGCCGACGCTCTACCAACTGAGCTACTTCCGCGCACATTGCAGGATATCACAGATCGAGCCCTGGCACAATGGCGAGCGTTGGATCAATTAGAAGAGCTCCTCCAGTGGAATGGTGTGCGATCGCTCGCGACCGACCGACACCAGCACCACGGGCACGCCCACCACGTCCTCGATGCGGCGCAAATAGCGCTGCGCGTTTTCAGGCAAATCCTCGAACCGCCGAACCATCCCAATCGATTCATCCCACCCGGGCATGGTCTCATAGACCGGCGTGGCATCCCGAAACGCCCAAGCGCTGTCTGGAAATTCCTCGAGACGCTCACCCTGGTATTCATAGGCCGTCGCGATTTTAAGGCTCTCGATCCCGTCCAGCACATCCAGGCGCGTGACGGCCAGACCGGACAAGCCGTTGATGCGCACCGCGTGGCGCAACACCACGGCGTCCAACCATCCGACACGCCGCGGGCGGCCTGTGGTCGTTCCATATTCGTGGCCGCGCTCGCGTATATCATGGCCTACTTCGTCCAAGAGCTCGGTCGGGAATGGCCCATCGCCCACCCGAGTCGTATAAGCTTTGGCTACGCCGTAAACGCGGTCGATTTTCGTAGGCCCCACACCGGCTCCAATGGCGGCGCCGCCGGCCGAAGGATGCGACGAGGTCACAAAAGGATATGTCCCGTGATCAATATCCAACATGGTCCCCTGCGCGCCTTCGAACAATACGCGCTCGCCCCGGTCGATGGCTTGGTTAATAATAATCGAGGTGTCCGCCACATAAGGAGCAAGCGCCCGGCCGTAGTCCAAAAAGCTTTGGTACATCTCGTCAAAATCAAAGGGCTCGGCCCCGTAGGCGCTGGACAAGAGATGATTCTTTTCTTTGAGAACGCGGCTTAAGCGATCGCGGAACTCCTCCGGGTGAAGCAGGTCCCCGACGCGCAGCCCGACGCGAGCCGCCTTGTCCATGTAAGCCGGACCGATGCCCCGGAGCGTGGTGCCAATTTTTTGGTCTCCGCGCCGGTCTTCGTTGACGGCATCCAATATGGCGTGATACGGCATGACCAGGTGGGCCTTAGAAGAAATCTTGAGTCGGCTCACGTCCACGCCGCGTTTGGTGAGGTAATCCAGCTCGCCCAGCAATACCTTGGGATCGATGACCACGCCATTGGCGATGACGCACACCGTGTCCGGGTAAAGAATGCCGGAAGGAACAAGGTGCAGTTTAAACTCCTGGTCATTGACAACCACCGTGTGGCCCGCGTTGTTGCCGCCCTGATGGCGGACCACCACATCGGCCTGCTCGGCCAGAAAGTCGATGACTTTGCCCTTCCCTTCATCGCCCCACTGGGCGCCTACTACGACCACTGCTGACATGAACCGGGCCTCCTTAGCGCTCGTCCGTATGCGCAATGCTCAAGAATTTGCCAACGTCTTTCTTAAACAGCAAGTTAATCGTCCCGGTCGGCCCATTGCGCTGTTTCGCGATGATGAGCTCCGTCACATCCGGGTTCTCCGCCTCTTTGGTGTAGTAGTCCTCACGGTACAAGAAGGCCACAATGTCCGCATCCTGCTCAATAGCGCCAGATTCTCGCAGGTCAGACAGCATAGGGCGCTTGTCATTGCGGCTTTCCACAGCACGGGACAACTGGGACAACGCCACCACCGGCACGTCCAACTCACGCGCCAACGCTTTGAGCGACCGCGAAATGTCGGAAATCTCCTGCTGGCGGTTTTCCGATCGCCGACCCTGCATCAACTGCATGTAGTCGATAATCACGAGCCCCACTTGATGCTGAACCTTCAGCTGCCGGGCTTTGGCCCTTAGTTCCAGGGCCGAAATGCCTGGGGTGTCGTCAATAAAAATCGGTGCTTCGGAGAGGTGTCCCAGGGCTCGACTTAGTTGTCCCCACATCTCGCCGTCCAACTCGCCGGTCCTGAGGCGGTGAGCGGGAAGTTCCGATTCCGCGCTCAACAGTCGCATCGCTAGCTGTTCACGCGACATTTCCAGACTGAACACGGCGACCGGAATTTTCTCATGCACGGCGACGTGCCGGGCCAGGTTCAGACACAGCATGGTTTTGCCCATAGACGGACGCGCCGCCACGATGATAAGGTCCGAACGCTGGAGCCCGGCGGTGAGCCTGTCCAAGTCATGAAATCCCGTTGGCACTCCCACCAGCTTGCCTTTGTTTTCGTACAGCTGCTCAAGGCGGTTAAACGTTTCAATCAAGACATCGTGTAGACGCACCATGTCCCGCTGGCCGTTCTGCGTCATTTGAAACAGTTCCTGCTGAGCCCAGTCCAGCAAGTCGCGGGGGGTCTGCTCTCCCTTGTAACTCTCCGTCACCAGCCGCGTCGCGGTATCGATAAGCCGGCGCAGAGTGGCCGATTCCTTAATGAAGCGGGCATAGTGGTCGACATGCGCTGCTGTCGGCACCATACTGGCGAGTTCCATGAGATAGGGTAGGCCGCCGATGCGGTCCAACATGTTTTGATTGCGGAGCTCTTCCCCCACGGTGACCACGTCAACCGGTTGGGCCCGGTTAAAGAGGTTCACCGCAGCCTCAAAAATCAAGCGGTGGCCATCCTGGTAAAAATCCTCAGGTGTCAGCACTTCCATGGCTCGCGCCAAGGCGTCGGCGTGGATCAAAATGGCGCCCAGAACCGATACTTCGGCATCCGGGCTCTGGGGCGGCAGACGGTTGAACGGTATGCTCACAAAAGCACCTCAGTCAGAACTTCCTCAATCGTGTCCGCGAATAAGATTTCCGGCCCGCGCACCGAGGGTACATCGGTGGCGTTGTCTTTCGGCACGACAACCCGTGTCAGGCCCGCTTGGTTGGCCCCGAATATCTTTTCGGAGATGCCGCCCACCGGCTTAACCCTGCCAGACAATGATAATTCGCCGGTCAGAGCCGTGTCCATTCGTACCGGGGTTTGGGTCAAGGCGCTGTAGACGGCAGTAAAAATGGCCACTCCGGCCGATGGACCGTCAATGTTGCCGCCCCCGATGACGTTGACATGGATATCATATTGGGACAGGTCGCGCCCCGTAATACGGCGCAGGCAGGCTTCAGCGTTAAACACCGAGTCCTTGGCCATACTGCCGGCGGTGTCATTAAAGTGCCACCGGCCCCGGCCTGGCTCGTGAGCGGCAAACACGGCCGCCTCAATTTCCAATACCAGACCATGATATCCGGCCACGGCCAGCCCGAACACGCGCCCTGGCTCGGCCTCGCGGGTAATGGATGGCTTCACCGGCGACAGCCGCGAGCGGCTAATCACGTGTTGAGCCGTCTTACCGTCAATAACGGTCGGCTGCCGGCCCTGCTCAAGGTACGCCGTGGAATAGGCATCCACGAGCAACGTCACAGCGCGCCGGCCTTCCAGCGTGTACTGGCTGATAATGCGCGCCGCCTCGGGCTCGACTTCCAAAGCGAGCTTGCGGCCCGCCTCGGCAACAATCCGCTCGATATCTTCGGGCGATAATGGGTCGAAGAAAATTTCCGCGCAGCGCGAGCGCAAAGCGGGCGCAATGTCTTCAGGATGCCGGGTCGTCGCCCCGACTAGCACGAAGTCAGCCGGCGCCCCCTCCTGGAAGAGCTTGTGCACATACTGGGGCACGTTGGTGTCGTCCGGGTCATAGTACGGCGAGTCGAAACGGACCCGCTTATCCTCCAACACCTTCAGGAGTTTATTTTGCAAAATCGGATCCATCTCGCCGATTTCATCGATGAACAAAATGCCGCCATGGGCCTCCGTGACCAACCCAGTCTTGGGCTCGGGTATGCCGCTCTCCGCCAGTTCGCGGCGCGCGCCCTGGTAGATGGGATCATGCACGGAACCCAGAAGCGGGTTCGTGACCTCCCGCGGATCCCACCGCAGCGTCGTGCCGTCGGCCTCCACGAAAGAGGCCGCCTCGCCGAATGGCGACTGCGGAAACTTTTTGGACGCCTCCAACACCAGCCGAGCGACGGTCGTTTTGCCAATACCCGGGGGCCCGTATAGGAGCACATGCTGCGGATAGGGCGAAGCTAACTTGGCCATCAGACTGCCGACGGCCGATTCCTGGCCAATGACCTCATCCAAAGTGGCCGGCCGAACCACATCCAAAGCGGATCCTCGTAGTCCCACCCCATCGAGTTGCGCCAAGCGCTCCAGCTTCTTCAACGTTTCGGGGGTTTCGGGCCCGCCGTCCTCTTTAAGAATCTGGTTGCGAATGTCCCGAACGTACTCTTCATGCCGCTCCTGCATCCGTTCGGCAATCTTCTTCTCCAGCTCATCCTCAAGTGTACGGCGGGCGATCATGTCAGCCAGCTCGTTCTCAAGGCGGCTTAGAATTTTGGGGATCTCGCGGCGTGTCGGGACATGCGTGATGCCCGGGTCGTCCAGAATCAGCTTTTCCAGCGCCAATACCTTCAGTCCCAAATCCTCGGACCTTAGCTGCTTGAGAGCCTGCAGTTTACCTGCGCGGAGAATCAAACGTTCCGGGCCATAGATTTGAATGAGGACCTGCTCCAACGCGTCCACACGACGCTCGAGGGCGGTGGAGCTCCGGCGTCCGGTGGTCTTGGTGCTTTCGGCTTGTTCTGACATCGCGTCTGCCCCCGTTTCTATGAATCCGCCTCCACTTGCACGGTGATTTCCGTCGTGATGCCGGCATGAAGATGCAGCACCGCGCGGAACTCGCCCAAATGCTTGATGGGATCCATCGATATCTTCTTACGATCAACGGCATGCCCGAGGTTCCGCAGAGCGTCGGCTACATCGGCGTTGGTCACGGCTCCGAACAAGCGGTCCTGATCCCCCACCTTGGCCCGCACCGCCACGCGCATATCCTTGAGGGTCTGAGCCAACTGGCGCATCTGTTCGCGTTCCTGGTCGGCCTTCTCTTTGAGCCGGCGGTTGCGGTCGTTTAGTTCCCGTTCGCGCCCCGTCGTCGCTTCCACCGCTAAACCCTTAGGAATTAAAAAATTTCTCGCGTATCCGTCTTTGACTTCTTTGATGTCGCCCTTCTTGGCGACCCCTTTCACATCGGACTGAAAGATGACCCGCATGGACCCCACTCCTCACATCGGCTTCCCATCGCGACGACTCAAGTACCGGACCAGCCGGCTCAAGTCGCCGAACCACTCCTCCAACTCTTGATCATAA
>JAJZBJ010000145.1 GCA_021798975.1 Bacillota bacterium
GCCCGCCGTTCGTACGGATGAATTTAGGAGGTGTAGTCGGTGGATGCGACCCAGTTAAGGGAAGTGCAGAAAAAGGAACTACAGATATTGTTGGAAGTGGACCGCATATGCAAGAAATACTCGCTCGCGTACTATTTAATCGGCGGGTCCGCGTTAGGCGCCCTGCGACACGGGGGGTTTATTCCCTGGGATGATGATGTCGACATCGCGATGCCGAGAGAGGACTACCGTCAATTTTTGAAGGTCTGTTCAACGGAACTGCCGGACGCGTACTTCCTGCAAACCTACTCGACGCAGCCGAATTTTCCATATCCCTTTGCCTTTGTGACTTTGAACAACACAACCTTCATAAAGACCCGTTTGCGCCGGCTCAACATCCACCATGGGATTTCTGTCGATCTGTTTCCCCTGGATGGGCTGCCGCGGCACGAACTGTTCCAAGTTGCCGAGGTGAGGCTGGTTGAGTACCTCAAATCGCTCATCATCGTGCGTCGCCTTCCGTTAGGATTGTCGCCATGGATTACACGTTGGCGTTGCTTCGTGATTGAATGGATCATTTCGAGGTTCGGGATCAAACAGTCAAGAAAGTGGGCAAACGTTATCGGGGGGCTTCGGGAAATTATGGATCGCGAGGTATATGGTACCCCGAGACTCATGGATTTTGAAGGCTATCAGTTGCCCGTGCCCAATCAGTGCGAACGATACCTCACCATTATGTACGGCGACTACATGAAGATTCCCCCAGTGGCAGAACGGCGCGGACACGACCCACTCATCGTCGATGTGAGCAAATCCTATGTTGAGTATTGGCGGGAAAGCTTGTAGTACCCGCGGCTGCACGAGCAGTGCGTATCGCACTCCCGGATACGATAGGTTTGATCCCGCCCCTACGTTGCCGCTAATGAATTTAATCTTACTAGGCGGTTAAAACTTATCGACAGAAATGATTCGCACCTGACATGAATCTGGCTTTCAATGCGCTGCTTTTGTCTGTGCCTGTCGCAAGGCGCCGCTTAAGGTCGAAGGTATTTTCCATTTTAAGGAAGGAATCCAAAGGTTTAGGTCGAATTCGTTGCTAGCCTCCGGGAGGAGTCCGACGTGTTTCGTCCACCAGGGTTCATGGCCCGCCACCGTTCAGCAGCATCGACCACCACAACGTCTAAAACCTCCACGCTACAGAGGCACCAGTACATAGTACCTGGGCCACGTTACTCCGGAAGGCCGGAGCAACTGCATTGTTTACCAAGGAGGACGGGTCACTAGTGGATGACGTGTTGAATGGTCTGGCGTTGGCGGCGCGCGATGCGAGCGGGGTGGACGCCGTCTCCATCTGGTTCTTTGATCGGACGCGACAAGGATTTAATCGTGTGGCTGGTACCCACGTTGTGGCCGAAAATGAACGCTTCTTTCCAGCATCCGCCATCAGCGACCCCCACGGTGTTGCCGGGTTGCTGGAGGGCCGCCCCATCACCGCCTCCACATGCGATGTTGTTGCCTGCGGCCCAGACGGGTTCATCCTGGCCTGGCCGGTGGCGGTTTCCAAACAAACCGTAGTCCTCGTCTATTACCAATCGGCATATCCCATCAACGGCGATCAAATCGCACGGGCCAGCAGATTCTGCCATTTAGCCCGGGCCGTCCTGGTCAAAACTCCGAAGCCGTACCCATACCACCACCTCAAAGCTGGGTCTGTGAACAAACCCTGGTTGATGGAAGAAGGTCTCCGCCGCAAACTGGCAGACACCTTGCATGGCCCCATCCAAACTAAGATGCTGCTCTTAGAAAAACAAGTCCGCGACATCCGCGAACGGTATCACCAGCGGTTAGGTCCGGCCTTGAACGCATTGACGGCGGTCGAGGAAGGGCTGGAAACGCTTCGTGAAGTCGATGTGCGGCAACTAAGCCACCAACTCCATCCTGACCTTATTCATGTAGGACTGGCGCCGGCAATGCGGGGACTTAAGCGGCTTTTCGATCCCATGATTCAGGTGCAAATCGTTATTTCCGACGAGGTCAAAGGGTTAGACTCGCCACTGGAGAACGCCATCCCCCAAGAGGTCCGGCTCGGCATATACCGCATTGTGGAGGAATGCTTGAATAACGCGGTCCGGCACGGTCACGCCACTCTGGCCCAGATATCTGTTTCGTGCCTTCCGAGCATGGGCCTCCGCGTACAAGTGGCGGACGACGGAGACGGCTTCGGCAATGGAGCCAGCAGCGGCTTTGGAACGCAGATGAGCCGCCTCCGGGCCCGGCAAATGGGCGGCACTCTGCGGTATGGCACATCTGTTTTGGGCGGCGCCATGGTCTGCCTGGATGTCCCGATGTGGCGCCTTAGTCAACCGCATCCGGACGCTAGCGGAAGCTAGTCGAACACCACATCTCTTCACGCGGTTCAATGGGTCCATCACGTATGTTCACATGCGGTCTCTGGCACCCGTCCAGCGGCCGGAATTCCCCGCGCCCAAATCCCGAGTGAAGTCTGACGGGAACCGTCACAAGTTCACGAACGAACTTCGGTATAATGGGAGAAACCCGAACGAAAGGGGGGCGCAGGGAATGGCTTGGAATCGTCGTCCATGGGCAATCTGGGCGGTCCTTGGACCGCTAAGTTTAGCTCTACTGGCGGGGACTCCGGGGCCAGCCCAGGCGGCCGCCCACCCATCGTCCCGATCGTATGCCGTGACCACCGCGCCCGCATACTATGGCTATACGAAAACGGTCACCTTAACCAACACCGGCAACGCGCCCGCGTTGAACGTGAAAGCCGACGTGGTGCTCATGGCTCCCAAAAGCGCCTATGCCCACGTCAACCTCGTGGGTTATTCCGCTGAACCCAACAGCACCTATCGTGACATAAACGGCAATCTCATTGCCGTATACGACTATACCGCCATCAAGCCGGGGCAGTCGGTAACCATCCGTCTCCAGTACCAAGCCACGTCATCGGACGTGTCCTACCGGCTGCCGAAGACGTATGCCGCCTATAACACCGCCTCGGCCTTATACAAAAAGTACACCAATGCCAAGTTGGAAGCCGCACAAGTCAATACCGGCGCCCCGGCTATTAAAGCGTTGGACGCCAAACTGGTCGGCAGCCTCACCAACCCCTATCGCCGCGCCCAAATTCTCTTCAACTGGGTCGCTCAAAACATTCGCTACAACTACTCGTTGAAGGCGTCAGGCTCGGCCTTGGCCACCCTGCGCACCCGATTGGGCATCTGCAGCGACATCGCCGATCTGTATGTGTCAATGCTCCGTACCGATCACATCCCGGCCCGCCTCATCGGCGGCTACGTCACCAACAACGGGGCGGGACAAGGCGGATTTCACCAATGGGTGCAGTTCTATCTCCCGCATACCGGCTGGGTTGCAGCAGACCCCACCTGGGGACGCTTTGGATACTTTGCTGCGCTGCAGGATAATTGGCATATCCCTCTCTATGACGGCATCCGGTCGGACATTTCTGTCCATTGGCAATACGCCAAGGACCCGTCTAAGAGCCCGTATCTCGCCATCCATTATCATTATCACTTCACCACCGAGCAGAGCTTGAGTCCGCGGCACAACGTGCGTCTTCCGCTAATCGCGGTAGCTCCCCCCGTTGCTAATCACCGGGTAGTATTGAACGTATCCTCCGAGTGGGAGCGCATCTGGCATTTCTTGGACCGGTATGTGACGCGGCTGAAACTAGTCCTCGAATCCCTCTAGAGTAACCGCGCCGCCTGCGGCCATCCTAAGGGTGGAGGTGGTGTTCATGCCGTCTAACAACGTACACCCGCAGTCGCTTCAAGAGCTGTGGGACTGGACTCGGGTTCAGTTCGCGGAACGTCAAGCCAGCCATTTGGACGCCGTATTGATGCAAATCGGTGACCGAATCGCCGCCAACCCGCCGGACAGCTTAAGCGACGAGGAGCAAATGATCCTGGACGCTTGGCGGATCGCGGGACCCGATGACCGCCACCGACTCACGCAACTCTTCATGCGCACGGTGGGGCATCAAGAGTTCTTGTAACACCTGGGCACGGCCTCACGGTCGTGCCCTCTCTGTGTATCCCCTCTTCCAAGGAATGCCGGTTTGCTCACCACAGGCTTGAGACACACTAGCTTCCGGAGGTGAAGGCCGTGCCGCGTGCCTGGGCTTGGTTTCATAACCCAACTGCAGTTTTGTCCTTGGTTGATGAACTTGGAGAGCAAAACCGCGTATCTGTTTTTCTGCGCGACCCTAAAGAGCAGGACAATGTCGTGGTCCTCGGCCCAATCACTCGCGATATGGCTTGTTACCCATTTCTGGACATTTGCCACCAAATCCGCCGGTTTGGCGTCAAAAAGGCGGTCGCCGAGCATTATTCCCGCGTACTCCGCCGGGGCGGCGCCGTCGTCTGTGTGGAGACGGCCGATGTCGGCGCCATGCGGGCCTTAGACGAACTCCAGGCCCGCGACGTCATGGTATGACCCTTCAATAGGGGTGGAGAAAGTGGAAGCGTTCCGGGCGGGCCAGAATGCCCTGATATAAATCATGTCCGCCCGGGTTGGGCGGGGCCAAGAGCTCCGCCTCAATTTCCTTTAACACTGGAACCGCTCGGTAATGAGGATTCTGGCGAGCTCCCTGAGGTCCAAAATAGTAGGCAGCTCCGCGATGCCGGGCCCACTCGTCAAACTCTACGACGGTATCGGATGAATGCACCTCCGCCACGACCAAAGGCTCGGAGCCCACGTTCATTACCGTGTGCCCTTGTCCGGGCGGCAACAGCAGTCGGTCGCCCTGCCGCACCCACACCACCGAAGCTTCCTGGACGCGATCGAACGATCCCACCCGCTGCATGAACACGCCGCCCTGCCCGTTGATGACTTCTATCACGGCCGAAAACGGTGTGCGCCGCGGCCCCCGGTGCAGATGCAGGGGAAACAGCGGCCATTCGCGCCCCAGCATGCCGGGTATCAGTTCCAAGATTCCATATTCGAGGTGCAGACCTTGCCAGCGGGCGCGATCCGGCAAGCGCCACACGCGCGGAAAATGCCGAGCCACCAGCGTAGGCCCTGTACTATCCGGGTTCTCCAAAAAAGGACGCACCTGATCGAGATACCAAAGCTGCTCCGGCCCATGCAACACATCGGGGCCGAACTGAACGACCGTGCCGTCCTCTCCGACCCCGATGTGCAAGCTCATGACCCGACCCCTTCGCCCAATGGTTACTGTGTTCTAATGATACCGCAACGACAGCCATCCCCGCCGCACGTTCCGGACGAAGCCCACGAGCAAGGCGCCGAGCGCCAAACTCGCGACCGATAGAATCACCATGATCAAACTTAGATGGAATCCGTCCAGCATCATACCGCTCGGCGCGCCTTGAACTAAGAAGTCGCGCGAGGAAAAGGCGGGAAGCGCCAACCCGCCGAACACCGCCTCCACGGGACGGTAGAACACCACCGTCATAATCCCCGCATACACGGCGTGCATCAACCGCGCCACGAAATAGGGCTTCATGGAGATGTCGGTATCCGCCAGCACAGAGGCCACCTGCCCATGCACCGAAAGACCGGACCAGGCGATGATGCCCGATACTAACACAAGACGTTGAATCATCGGGGCAGCCGTATGGGCTGCGGCGGCCGAGCCCAAGTCAATCTCGAACAGGCCCTGAATGGCCGCGTTGACCAAATGCGGCGACATCCCTAAGAAGTGGAGTAAAGCCCCAAATGGGATTTCGAGAAGACTCATGAGTCCCGTGGCCGCCAACACGCGAATGAGCACGGCGAACAGCACCATAAAACTCATAATCATAAACAGCGTGGAGACCGAATCCGAGATCGCCTCGTTCAGGACCTTGCCCATCGACCGGCCATCCTCGGCCCGGCCCCGCATCATGGCATCAATGGCCCGCCGATGAATGCCTCGGGCCACCACCCCTTCCGGATTCTTGGGTTTCTCATGTCGCTTATAAAATCGAAACGTAATCCCCACCATCAGCACTGACGCATAATGTGCCATAGCCAGGACGGCCCCTAAGGCCGGCTGGCCGAACATGCCCACCGCCACGGCTCCAAAAATGAAAAGCGGATCCGCACTGTTAGAAAATGCCAAAAGCCGTTCGCCCTCGGTCTTCGTGCAAAGCTCTTGTTTACGGAATTTGGCCGTCAGCACCGCATCCATCGGATACCCGGCCGCCAGTCCCATGGAGAAAACAAAGGAGCCCACCCCGGGTACGTTGAAGATGGGGCGCATCAAGGGCTCAAACCAGACGCCCAAATAATGCACCATACCCGTGGACAGCAACACATCCGACAAAATAAAGAAGGGAAGCAGTGACGGGAACACCACTTCAAAAAACAGTTTCAATGCCCCCACCGTGGCGTGATAGCCATGCTCCGAAAAGACAATCAGCATGATAGTTAAGAGCAGCATGGTAAACCCGGTAATCATGGTCGCCGTGCGATTCGGCTGTTTCTCGTTCTCGTCCATTCCGCCACCTCGATCTTGGGACTTCCCTTCATGCTATGTCCCAGAAAAGAGGGGTATAACGAAACACGCCAGGAGGCTGCCTAGACCCAGCCGCAAGAGGCAAACTCCTCACGGAAGATATCCAAACCATCGTTCGTAAACGCCTGCCGCACACACAAGCTATGGACACCAATCTAGAGCGTCATGTCCCCGGAAGGCCTTTAGGCACGGCTCGACCGCACGACGCGGAGCCAATTGTCCGCGGCCATTTGCACCGCATCCCAAGGACTCCCCAACGGCGGGGTGTAGCTAAGGTCGACCTCCAAGCATTGGGCCACGGTCATCTGGTGATACAGCGCCATGGCAAAGAAATCGATGCGCTTGGCGACCTCCGCTTGCCAGTGCCCCATCATCTGGGCGCCTAAGAGGTGGCCAGTTTCACGGTCCCCGGTAATGCGAAACGTCAGTTCGTGGGCGCCGGGATAGTAGGCTTTGTGGTCCCATGCCGTGAATTCGACCGTTTGCGGCTGATAACCGGCCGCCGCGGCCTCGTGATCGCGAAAGCCCGTACGGGCAATCGCCCAGTCAAACACTTTGACCACCTGGGTCCCGAGCGAGCCAGCGAATTGCGCGTCGCCGCCAGCTGCATTGTCGCCAGCAACCCGCCCCTGCTTGTGTGCCGTGGTCCCCAATGGCAAATAGGTGGGCGCCCCCAGCAATCGATGATACGTTTCGACACAGTCACCCGCAGCATAAATGTCGGGCAGCGCCGTGGCCATCGAACGGTCGACCGGAATGGCCCCTTTGATGCCGAGGGTCAAGCCCGCATGGTGTGCCAGGTCTGCGACCGGCTTAACCCCGACCACCACCAACACCAGGTCGGCGTCCTCCGAGAAGGTGGGGGATCCGGTAACCCGCAGCGAATCCCCAACGCGCAGTAGGCGCTCCACCCGCACGCCCGTCCGGACGGCGATGCCGTGATCGGTGAGATGCGTCTCTAGTCGCATGCCGAAGGACGGATCCACGGTCGGCAAGACGGCGGAAGCCTGCTCAGCGACCGTCACGGCGAGTCCCCGGTGCCGCAAGGCATCGGCCATTTCCAAGCCAATGTAGCCCGCCCCGATGATGAGCGCGCGCTGCGGCTGGTGG
>JAJZBJ010000146.1 GCA_021798975.1 Bacillota bacterium
AGAGTGATACAGGTTCTGGGGCCGGTTGTCGAGGTGGAGTTCCCGGAAGGGCAACTTCCCGCCATCTACAACGAGCTCCGCATTGTCTCGGATGACCGGGAAGCCCCGGGCGACGGTCCTGCCAGCTCCGTGTCGACCACGACCGTTGACGTCGCGCTGGAGGCTATGCATCACTTGGGTGACAACCGCGTGAGCTGTATTGCCATGGCGTCCACGGACGGCGTAGTGCGCGGGATGCGGGTGATTGACAAGGGTACCCCGATCGAAGTGCCGGTCGGAGAGAAGACCTTGGGCCGGATGTTCAATGTGTTGGGCAGTCCCATTGACGGCAAGGACCCGGTGGAAGCGGGCGAACAGTTGCCCATTCACCGCAATCCGCCGGAATTCACGGAATTGGCGGTAGCGACGGAGATCTTTGAAACTGGGTTGAAGGTTGTAGACCTGTTGGCTCCGTATCCCAAGGGCGGCAAGGTGGGTCTGTTTGGCGGCGCTGGCGTGGGTAAAACCGTGTTGATTATGGAGCTCATTCACAACATTGCTAAAGAGCACGGCGGATACTCGGTATTTGCTGGAGTCGGTGAGCGGACCCGCGAGGGCAACGACTTGTACCGGGAAATGAATGAGTCGGGCGTTATCGACAAGACGGCGCTGGTGTACGGTCAGATGAACGAGCCGCCGGGCGTGCGTATGCGCGTGGCGTTGTCGGGATTGACCATGGCTGAGTATTTCCGCGACCAGGAAGGCCGTGACGTGCTGTTCTTCATCGACAACATCTTCCGTTTCGTGCAGGCGGGCTCTGAGGTGTCGGCCTTGCTGGGCCGCATGCCGTCGGCCGTGGGTTACCAGCCGGTTCTGGCCACGGACGTGGGTCAATTGCAGGAGCGTATTACCTCCACCAAGAAGGGTTCCATCACTTCGATTCAGGCGGTTTACGTGCCGGCCGACGACTACACCGACCCGGCCCCGGCGACCACCTTCGCCCACTTGGATGCGACCACCAACTTGGAGCGGCGGATATCCGACAAGGGGATCTTCCCGGCCGTGGACCCCCTGACCTCCACGTCACGTATTCTGGACCCGCAAATTGTGGGCGAGGAGCATTATCAAGTGGCGCGTGGCGTGCAGCAGGTCTTGCAGCGCTATAAGGACCTGCAGGACATCATCGCCATCTTGGGCATGGACGAACTGTCCGACGAGGACAAGTTGACGGTGTCGCGGGCCCGAAAGTTGGAGCGTTTCTTGTCCCAGCCGATGTTTGTGGCCGAACAGTTCACCGGCATGGCGGGCAAGTACGTGCCCATTCAGGAGACGGTGCGCGGCTTCAAGGAGATTCTGGAAGGCAAGCACGACGAATTGCCGGAAATGGCCTTCTACATGGTCGGGTCCATTGACGAGGCCATCGCTAAGGCCAAGACCCTTTAAGGGGGGATATTGTGGCGACCAACTATCGGCTTCGTGTGGTGACCCCCGAACGGGTGGTATTGGACCGAGAAACACCTGAGATTATTGTCCGCACCACCGAGGGAGAGATTGGCATTCTGGCGCATCACCTGCAAATCATCAGCCCGTTGGTGCCGCACATCATGACGGTGTACGACCCCGACGGCAAGACCGAGCAGGTCGCCATCGGCGGCGGGTTTCTTGAGGTGCAGGCCGACGGCGTCACGATTTTGGCTGACTCCGCAGAAACCGCTGACATGGTGGACGTGGCCAGAGCCGAGCGGTCCCGGCAGCGGGCCTTGGAGCGGCTCAACACCGGCGCGTCCAAGGAGAGTGTGGATCTGGCTCGTGCCAAACGAGCGCTGGCTCGCGCAGAAAACCGGCTCCGGCTGACGGGCCGCGATTTACAGAGTATGGGAGCGTCGGCTGCCCATTAAACACGGTGGAAACCAGGGCTGTCCCGCAAGGGGCGGCCCTTTTTTCGTGCCCGCTTCCGGCTGACGTATGAAACTCCTTCGATCGTGGAACAATTTGGTAGCAAACAATGGATCGGAATGCGATGAAGGAGGAAACAAATGCGCAACTTTTGGTGGATTCTGGGCGTGGGCGCGTTAGTGTGGGTCGGCGCTCGTGCTAGCGCGGCCGCCGTAGACCCATTGATGACGGCGTTTCACGCGACTGGCGCGACCCCTTCCGGGTACAGCATCAACGACTGGGTGGAGGTGCATAGCGGCAGCAGCCTCAACCAGTTGACGCAGACCACGGCCATCTCACTCCACCTCAACGGCGTCCCCGTAGTGACCAAAACCGCATCCTATCAGAAGGTTTCGGAAAGCGAAACGATCCAAGGGGTTATGACCCGCGTTATTTCTGAGCGTTTGAACATGGGAGCCACCTTCGTGGTTGTGGATCGAACTTCCAGCCATGGGTTTGCGGGGCTGAGAGCGACCCAAGCGCTGTTTCAAGCCGCACTACGCCCGGATGGCGTGGTGCACGCCGATGTCAACCTCGAGGGGGTCATATCGGGACGGATTTCGGATGGGCGTCAACAGCAGATCATTGCGGCCGCTCTATCCGCGATTGGAGCATCCCCAGTGAATGGCATCCGTGCGCCCGGCTATATTGCGGATGCCGGTCAAAGTGCGCTGATTACCGGTTCCGATACCCTTGAAGGGCACTTGGTCAACATTCAAGTAGCCGCCAGCTACAATGGCTTTCTGCACAAAACCCAAGTTTATGTGGGTACACCGCTTATTACCGTGACCTATTAGTTTGAACTGGAATTATTTGGGCAAACTGCAAATAGCCCCCAACTGGGGTAATTTGAGCAGAGGAAGCGGGAATATAGCATGGCAAATCGTCGAACAACCTTGATGGGGATTGCAGCAGGAATCCTGGTTGTCGGTGGCGCTGCAACGTTGGTGTTGACCCATCGCAACTCCGCAGTAAGCCCCGTGACAACCACGCCGGCCACCACACCCCAAAGCAACGGCACTTCCCCTGCGGCCGGTGGTCCTACATCCGCACCGCTCAAGATGCCTGTTACAGGCAAGATTGCGAGCGCGTTCGGCTGGCAATATTCGGGCGCGTTGAATGAGTGGTACTACAACCCCGGGATCACCATCCAAGCCGCAAAGGGACAGCCAGTGCAGGCTGCTTGGTCCGGCACCGTCACGCAGGTGACACACGAGCCCCACATGGGACTCACCGTCACCGTCCAGGACGGGGACAGCTTCAGTACCGTTTATGGCCACTTGGGACAGGTTGACGTCAAAGCTGGAGAGACTCTTCGGCAGGGTCAAGTGGTAGGAAGTGTGGGCGGAGCAAGTTTGTACAGCCGGGACGCCGGAGCCCATGTAGACTTCCAAGTCTACCATGGAGCGACGGCGACCAACCCGATGAACTACCTTCACCCCTCGTCCTAAACCGTCCCAAAGCCAAGTTATGCCAGGGCCTGTGCCCTGGCATTTATTTTTTTTGCGGCCATATACTCTAGCAGACGACGGGGGGAGAAAGGGGCCGGAGAGGTGAAGGACCACATCTGGCAACGTGTAATGGATATTGGCAACTATATTCTGAAGAGTGGTGCAACCGTACGCGACACCGCCAAAGTGTTCGGGGTGTCGAAGAGCACGGTGCACAAAGATGTCACTGAACGCCTGCCCAAAGTCAATGCTCACCTGGCCAACGAGGTCAAGAAAGTCTTAGAGGTCAACAAGGCAGAGCGTCATCTCCGAGGCGGCGAGGCCACGCGTCAGAAATTCCGCACTCAGCATCCCGTGTAGCGACCGCGTAAGCAATCTGCCTGACCTATGCCGGGGGCGAGCGTCGGCCCCCGGCGCGCCATCCGCCGCAAGGGCGGTTTTTCCGTGTTTGACACGCCCCGACAGGTCGCATATAATTGCTTCGACAATTTCAGGATATTCTCTTATCAAGAGCGGCGGAGGGACAGGCCCGATGAAGCCCGGCAACCAGGGTAACCCAGGTGCCAATCCCGACCGGCATGCCGGACGGATGAGAGAATGAAGGGCTAGCCTCTTCTCTCATGCAGAAGAGGATTTTTTATTGGGAGGCGGACAATTGGGGCGGAATTATTTGTTCACATCGGAGTCGGTGACTGAAGGGCATCCGGACAAGGTCGCGGACCAAATCTCCGATGCGATCCTGGACAGTATTTTAGAGAGCGATCAATCGGCCCGCGTAGCTGCCGAGACGGTGGTGACGACGGGTCTAGCGCTGGTGGTGGGGGAGATTTCCACGACCTGTTACGTGGACATTCCCAAAGTCGTGCGGGACACAATCCGGTCCATCGGCTACACCCGGGCCAAGATGGGGTTCGATGCCGATACGGTGGCGGTTCTGACGTCCATTGACGAGCAGTCTCCAGACATTGCTCAAGGGGTGAACCAGGCCTTGGAGGCCCGGTCCGGCGGACAGGAGGCCCGGGAGCGTATTGGTGCCGGAGACCAAGGCATGGTCTTCGGCTATGCCTGCCGGGAAACGCCAGAATTGATGCCGCTGCCCATTTCCCTGGCACACCGCTTGTCCCGCCGGTTGGCGGAGGTGCGCCGGAACGACACGCTGCCCTTCCTGTGGCCGGATGGGAAAACGCAGGTGACCGTCCGTTATGAGGATGACCAGCCCGTGGCTCTCGATACGGTGCTGGTGTCGGCGCAGCACAATCCTGATGTCACCACGGAGGAACTGCGTGATGGGATCGTGGATTCGGTTCTGGTGCCGGTATTAGGCGATCGGTGGCTGAATAAAGAGACGCGTATCTTGGTGAACCCGACCGGACGGTTTGTGATTGGCGGTCCCCACGGAGACTCGGGTTTGACGGGGCGCAAGATTATTGTGGACACCTATGGCGGTTACGCGCGCCATGGCGGGGGAGCCTTTTCCGGCAAAGACCCCACCAAAGTCGACCGCTCGGCCTCGTACGCGGCGCGATGGGTGGCCAAGAACCTGGTCGCCAGTGGATTGGCTGACCGGGCGGAGGTACAGATTGCCTACGCCATCGGCGTAGCCCGCCCGATTTCCGTGATGGTCGACTCCTTCGGGACGGGGAAATTGCCGGACGACAAATTGGCCGACTTGGTGCGGGAGGTCTTCGACCTGCGCCCGTTGGCCATTATTGAAGAATTGGATCTGCTGCGACCCATATACCGTGCCACGGCCGCTTACGGCCACTTCGGCAGGACCGATATCAACCTGCCGTGGGAACAGACCAACCGCGTGGAGGCTTTGCGGGCCGGAGCCCAATTAATCCAGCGGTAGGTCCCTCTTAGGCATGTTCTAGCATACCCTGCGTATATATCGGACAGGGGGCGAGAGCGTTGACGTGGTGGGGCGCGCTGGGGTTGGCACTGTCGCTGTACGGCGTCGTGGTGTTGCTGGAGTGGCTGTATGATCAAATTCTCGGCAGCCACTCGCATGAACTGCCCGCCGTCAGCGTGGTGTTGCGGGTAATGAACCAGGAGGGTTGGCTGGAACGGGTGGTGCGCGATTTGGAGTCTATCTTCGCGCGCCGCGCGTGGCAAAACCGCCCTTTTGAGGTGGTGCTGGCTGATTCCGGATCCAGCGATCGTACGCGTGACATCTTGGAGCGGCTGGTGCGGCACCAGCCGTATTTCCGGGTGGCGGAAGGCACGCCGAGCGTCGACGACCTGGTGTCCGGTTGCCGGTATCCGGTAGTTATCTGGTGCGACTTGACCGACTCCGCCACCGCAGGACGAGCTTTCGGCGCCCTAGCGCGTGTCTTGGCCGGCGAGCGCCCCCCGGAATGAACTGCGTCCCAGAAGAAGGAAATGCGGCCTGATGTCACGAAAATTTAGACCACGCCTGAGTGCGTGGTCGTTTCTTATGGATAAGGATAATATTCAGCAGCGGGAGAGGCTCCTCGGTCGGAGTGGTCCCAAAATTGATTCTCATGTCGAAAATTCACGGTTGAAAATGTTCGACACGGCTGAGATTTTGACAAAAATCTCCAGAGAATCGATTCTCGATTGAGATTCTTCTATCCCCAGGGAAAGTGTTGTAATAGCTTTTATCAACAGACTTATCCCCACTATCCCCAGGTGAGAATGGCTGTTAATCTGTGGAATTCTCGCCGAACTTGCAGGGCCAGGGGTGGAAAAAGTCAAGTTTCCGCATAAAATTTGTCGAATAAAAACTGGATACAAGAGGGGAATGAACATGGAACGAGCGGCCGCTCTACATGCCGACATTCATAAGTTGGTCAGTTCCCAGGCCTTGAGTAAACTGGGCGACAACTTTACTGAAGTCGCGTTGGCGTTGTTTGTGCTGAGGATTACTCAACACAATGTGGCAGCTCTGGGTGTGGTATTAGCCATGGTCTACGCCCCACGCGTAACGTTGGGATGGATGGTGGCCGGTTTTATCGACCGCCTGCCCAAACGCGCGGCACTAGTGGGAGCCGATCTCGCCCGTGCCGCCCTAGTGGCCTCAATCCCTGTGGTCGCGAGCTATGGCTGGACCATTGCTGCCGTGTTTCTGACCTATGCTTTCGCTATGGTCTATCAACCGATTCTTCGAGCAGTCCAGCCGCAGATTGCTGGAAGTCCGGAGGTCAATGCGCTCAGTGCGGCACGCCAACAAACGTATTACGCGGTGGCCGATATTGGCGCCTATATCGCCGCGGGCGCCATCATTTTCCTCGTCGGGCTGGCGCCGGCCTTTTGGCTGGACGCGCTCACGTACCTGGGATCTGCGGTGTTCGTCCTGAGTATCAAGGGCGGTCCGGAGGTCTGGAGACTTGTCCGGGGCCCAGCATCAGGCTTTTGGCAGGATATCGCCGTTGGGTTTCGATTTATACGGTCCCAGGGATTGGTTCTCGGACTGACCCTCGTGTCAGCCGGGATGTTTTTGGCGGTAGGGGCCTTGAACACACTGCTGGCTCCGCTGTCGCGTTCCCGGTGGCATGTCTCGTCCGCGCACTACGTGTGGCTCCTCTTGGCTATCGCGCTGGGGTCGCTTGTGTCAGGTGTCATCATTGAGCGTGCCCGGTTGGCGGAGCGGCTGTCTTCGCGGGTCCTGGTGACCGTCGGATTTATCCTGACAGGTGTGGGATTCGGTGCCGTGGATCTGGCTTCGACATGGGAGGTCGGACTGGGCTGTCTGTTTGTAGCCGGACTGGGAAACGCGCTCTATGGCTCGTTCCTCATGGCGTGGGTGCAGCGTGTGACCCCGATCGCGGTTCGGGCCCGCGTGCTGGCCTTGCGCGGGGTCGGGAATGGTGTGGGCGGTGCCATGGGGGCTTTATTGACAGGCTTCTTGGCGGCATCAGTAGGACTCGTTTTGGCGGTCGCCGCAACCTTTCTGCTGTGGTGCGTACTGGCCGTATCCGTGTTGGCTCTGGGGTCGCTCAAGAGCGCTGGAACAGAGGAAAGCATAGCCATGTAAGAATTCTGTCGGTTGAAACTGTTTGACTTTTTTGGAAGGCAATGTTATATTGACCGCGGTCGCTCCCAAGGTGGGGGCGGGCCTTTAAGGTGAAAGGGGAAAAACTTGAACATGACTGGTCGCGTCAAATGGTTTAGTGCGGAAAAAGGGTACGGATTTCTTGAGCGGGAAGACGGCGGCGATGTCTTTGTACATTTCAGTGC
>JAJZBJ010000147.1 GCA_021798975.1 Bacillota bacterium
GCGTATTTGGTGCCCGCCCAAGTGAAGCCCAAGAGCACCGGCACCAGACCGACCACTAAAATGACCGAGCCCAGCCAGTCGACCTTGACCTGATGTTCCGCGCGGACCCGCGGCAGCGTGATAATCACGCCAATGATAGCCAACACCGCAAACGGCAAGTTGATATAGAACACCCAGCGCCACGAGAATGAGTCGGTGATCCAGCCGCCCAGCGCCGGTCCCACGATGCTGGAAATTCCGAACACCGCCATCATCACGCCCATCCAACGGGCGCGTTCCTTGGGGGCGAAGATATCGCCCACCGTGGCGCGCGGCATGCTCATCATGGCGCCCGCACCAATCCCCTGAAAGGCGCGCGCCCAGACCAGCTCCATCATGGAGTGCGCTTGACCCGATACAGCGGAACCTACCCCGAACATCACGAGTCCGAAGAGATAAAACGGCTTTCGCCCGAACACGTCGGACAGCTTCCCGTAAATGGGAACCGTCACGGCCGAGGTCATCATATAGGCGGTAAACACCCAGGCATACAGGCTGAATCCGCGCAGGTCGCCAATAATGGTGGGCATAGCGGTGGATACGACGGTTTGGTCCATCGAGGAAAAAAACATCGTCAATAACACGGTGGCGAAAGCCCACCACTTCAATCGGCCTGTTATCTGATTTGTTGTTTGTACTCCAGCTGTCTCGGCCATCATCACGTCTCCTTATCCGACTGTCCAATCACGGCGTCTACGTCCACCGACTGGGCAATCGCGGCCAGCGAATCTAATGTATGAATAAACGATTGCAGTTCCCCGCCGTCCAGTTGCGCGAGGTAGTGCCCCACGACCCGCCTCCGCACCAAGAGAACCTCGTTTAGTTTGTGCACTCCGGCATCTGTCAACGCCACAATCACCACGCGGCGGTCATTTTTGTCTCGCGTGCGCGAGACATAGCCATGGTTCTCTAGTCTGTCCAGCATTACGGTAATGGCGCTGGGAGCCACCTCCATCTTGTCCGCTAGTTTGGACACGGTGCACGGGCTTTCGTGTTGCTGGATGAAGTGCAACAGAAACAACTGTCCTGACGTCAACCCCCACTGGAACCGGGTGACGATGTCCGGACCCAAGGCTTTGGCCAGCACGAACATCGATCGTTCAAAGCGCTCTGTTAAGTCGTCCAGGCTTCGTTCCACAGTCCACCCCCGCTCACGGGTTATGATTCTTATATCATATAATATTTATACCATATAAGTAAATCCGCTGTATAACATTGGCAGCAGGTCTGCGGGGGGCCAATCGGCGCGGGAAAGCTCGGCGTTAGCATGCCCATTCGTCCATCGACTGTTCGGAGCCTGGACCGACCGTTTCGCACATAAAAAAGCTCCTCCGACCCGCAAGAGGATTTAGAGGTCGAAGAGCCATATCGTGCGCCGCAGGAGTTGCCGTCCGCTTAGACGGGCAAACACCACAAAATGGTTAGCGCCAGAAATGTCCGAGGAGGCGGTTTCCCGCCCAGCGCACCAACATCCGGGAAATCTTCTCGCGGATCGGCGGAATAGTAAAAAGAATCCCCAAAAACCCGGTCAAGGGTCCGGGCGTAATCATAAACGCCATCGCTGTCACCAGAATGGCGCCCTCGCCGAGACGGTGGACCGGGAATCCCTCGCTCCCCCACTCATCGCGCACCGTGCGCCACCAACTGCGCCAGCTTTGCCGGGCCAAATAGGCCCCCACAAGCGAAGAGGCAATCGTCAGCCCCAGGGTAAAGAGCCAGCCCAAATAATGGGCCAGCACAAAAATCAACACCAGTTCCACCAGTGGAACCACTAAGAATGCAATAAACAACCGCTTCAACACGATGGGCTCCCCCTATGGTGTAACCGGCGGGACAGGCTCGGGACGGCCCGGCAGACCGTTCCACAGCCACCAAGCAATCAGGGCCGTGCAAAACGTGGCCAAAACCAACGGGCCGTAGGCCCAATGCCGGAACAAAATCCCCCCCGGCAGCGGCGCCAACGCGCCGGCCAGTTCCGTCACCAAATTGAACAACCCATAGGCGGTGCCCGTCTCCCCGGGTCTGGCAATACGCCCCACGGCGACACCCTGCAGTCCGCGGGATCCCTCGCCGACACCGCGCACGAGGCCCGAAAAGAATCCCCAGCCCATGCTTTCCGGCGCCCACAAGAGCGCCATCCAGCCCACCACCAACAATCCCAAACCCGCTCCCAAAGCCCGCGGGATTCCGGTGCGTTCGGCCAGCCGACCCCAAAATGGACCGGTCAGGGTCGCCATCAAAATGGCCACCGAGCCCAGAATCCCGATGGACTCGACGGACAAATGTCCCACACTTTTCCAATAGGGTACCACAAAAGGCCATGCGATACCCTGGACGGTGGCCAGCACCGCTGAAAAGAGCAGCCACTGGAAGAAACGCGGCCGATTGCGCGGCCGCCATTCGGTGCGGATTTTGGGCCGGGGGGCGGGCGGATGCGGCTTGATGCGCCACATAAAAAGGGTCGACAGGGCATAGATGGACCCGGCAATGAAGAACACCAACGAGTATGAATAATGCGATGTGAGGTATCCGCCCAGCGCCGGCCCCGCCACCATTCCCGCCCCGAAGACGCTCATCACCACGTTGTACGCCGTGGACAGCATCTCCGGCGGCGCCTCCTCGACGATCACCGCCTGCATAGCTGGGGTCGAGAACGCGGAACCGAAATAGAGAATCACTCCGGGAATGAGAAACTCCCAACGCGGCGCGGCGGCAAACATAAACGGCACCGGGATGGCGACAACCCAACCCCAAAGCAGAATCGTGCGGCGGTCCACCCGATCGGCCAGCCATCCCCCTGGAAACACCACAAACGCGGTCATAATCCCGGCCAATGTCGTCAGCAGCCCGATGATGATCGGCCCGCCGCCCAGCTTTTCGATGTAGAGCGGGAACAAGAGCCCATAGAGCCCGAATCCCAATCCCCACAGCCCTTGAGCTGTCGTCATCCACCACAAATCCGGGGTCATGCCCAGCCGCTTGTTCAACGCAGAAACCACGCTCCTCCGGCCATCGAAGCCAAGATCACCCATACTGCGGGCACCTTCAGCAAATACATTGCGGCAAATCCACCGGCGAAGAAGAGGGCCGGAACCACCCAGTGTTCCTTCGGGAACGAGGATGGAATCAGGTCGATAATGAGCAAGAGCAACAGAACAATCACAATGGGTTTGACACCCCGGATGAGTCCTGCCACATAGGGATTGGACTTATAGACCAGCAGCAGCCGGTAGAGGCCCAACATCAGCACCAACGAAGGCAAAACCACGCCCACAAGGGCTGCCACAGCCCCCATACTGCCGCCTGTCTGGTACCCAATCGATGCGGCCAGCTTGGTGGCGATGGGACCTGGCAAGGCGTTCCCAACCGCCAGCATCTCCGCGAACTGTTGGTTGGTCATCCAGTGGTTGCCGTCTACGGTCACCGCCTGAATGATGCCGATGGAGCCCGGTCCACCCCCATAGCCCAAAATTCCAACCTTAAAAAAGCCCCAGAAGAGCGCCAGCCATACCTTCATGTGTGAACCTCCCATAGAGAATGGCAATCAATTCTCGCAAGGGGAGGCGGAATCCTCTTCTCCATCCTACGTCCGAGCCCGCGGAATTAGACATGCCAGTCGCTTAAGAGAGATTCCCGGCTGCCGGAGAAGAATCCACGGCGGGCTGTGCTTCCGGCATGCCGATGAATCCCAGGGCCAAGACGGCCAATGCCATGCCGCTGAGACGAAACAGCCACGGCAGGCCCAAGGGGCCGCTGGCCCAGCCGGACAGAGCCAGCCCCACGGGAATCAGTGCCGTCACCAAAGCGTTTAAGGCGCCCGATATGCGGCCGCGGAAGGCCGGTGGCGTATCCAAGATAACGCGGGTGTTGACAAGCCCGCTCACCACGCCGATGGCGATTCCCATCACGAACAGGAAAACAAGATTGGCGGCGTAGTTGAGGACCATCGTCATGCCGGCCAAAGCCAATCCGGACACCGCCAGCGACCAGCCCGACACAATCGAAAACGAGCTCCATTTCCGGATTTGCGCCATGAAGAGCCCCCCCAGCACCATCCCAGCCAGAATGGAGGTCGTGAAGAAACCATAACTCACGGCGCCACGATGCAACACTTCCCGCACCCACGCCACATCCATGACGCCGACTGGAGTGATCACAAAGTTAATGAGCACCGCAACCGGGACCAGGCGTTTAAGAAATGGGCTTTGCCACACCATCTTCAATCCCACTCTGAGATCCCCCCATACGGACGAGGGTGACGGCTCGGCGCCCGGCTTTTCAGGTGCCTTGAGCGAACGGGTCAGGGTGAGGCTTCCCGCCGACACGGCAAATGTGGCTGCGTTGATGATGAAGAGCAGCAGGGGACCGCCCAGCGCCAAGAGGAATCCTCCGATGCCCAGTCCCGCCAATTGGGCCGCCGCGCCGCTACTCTGCGTGATCCCGCCCGCTTCGGTGTAGGCTTCGGGTCCTGTGACCTCGGGAAGATAGCCGCCTTGGGCGGCTTGGAAGAGTGTGGCTAATAAGTTCAGCACCAAAAGCCCCAGCGCCAGTTCCCAGATGGTGAGATGGCCAGAGACCAGCCACAAGGCTAACGCTGCTGCTAAAATGGCGCGGATGATATCCGTGACGACAAGCGTTCCCTTGCGGTTCCAGCGGTCCGCATACACTCCCGATATCATGGCGGCGATGCCCGCCAACCCCTCCACCGCCATGACATATCCTAACAAGGTGCGGTTATGGGTGCGGGTTAGTACGTACCAGGACACCGCCATGATAAAGAGGGCATTCCCCACTTGCGACACCCATTGGCCGCTGAGCAGAATGACAAAACTGCGGTTCTTCCAAATCACCGGCAGACCCCCACTTTCTGGTTCATGCCGTATGAGTCGGAAAATCGGGCGATTGGTTCACGGATTAGGGGAAACGCGCGGAGAAATTTTTAGGGGCGCACGTCGACAGTGATCGGGCATCCCGCCCCCATTTCGGGCAGGCGGAACAGATAAAGCGGCTGGCACGAAGCGTCAGCCACCCGGAAGGGCGGTATGCGGCCTGCCGCCCGCGTCTGCCATGACGCCGGCGCTGCGACCCCCACCTTAGTCTGGGCCGGGATTTTTAAGTGGACGGCCGAGTGTTCCACTTCCAGCCGCACCCGATAGCCTTTGGACCACGGCTCCACCAGTTCCGCCGCCTGCGCCTGGGCCCGATCCAAAAAGAAGGACAAGTGGATCTCGGCCGGCTGTGGGCCGAAGAAGTGGATGCCGGACCAATGGCCCATATCGGGGCCGTTCCACAATTGGTGCCGAGACCGGGTATGCAGGCGGCGGGGCCGTCCCAGCATGTTCCATTGCAGGCCGGTTTTGGTACCCCGGGTCGACTCGGGATAGGCAACCTTCAGATCCACCCACAGTGCGCCTTCCGGCATCACCCGGAGCAGCCAACCGACACGCAGCGACTCGTCCCCGTCAAGCGCCATAGCGTCGAGTGCCTCCCATAGGCGCCCCGCTTCCAAAGACTCGTCAAGGCGCGGCGCCAGCCGCGCTTGAATCTCCTTGCGCGCCGCATAAAGCCGGGATTTTACCGTCCCCTCCGGAATGCTGTACCGTTGGGCCAACTCACGGAGGCCCGCCCCCTCCAGGGCCTGCTCCTCCCACAATTGGCGGAGCATCGGCGGCATAGCGGCCAACGCTTCGCTAAGTGCATTCCAGAACTCGCGGCCGCCCAACGCCTGGTCGAGCATTCCTGGCGGATGGACGGCGTCGAGCTCCAGCGTGGGTTGATGCTGGCGCCAATAATCGGCGGCGGCATAGCGGGCAATACCCATGGCATAAGCGCGCAGGTTGGCCACGGTGCCGGTCGCGAGCGGACTCGACAGGACCCGCACCCAGATATCCTGCACGACATCCTCAAGATCGGCAGCCGGGACGCGTTGGCGGCAAAAGCGGCGGAAGGCCGCATCCATCTCTTCGGTTATCTCTTCCCAAACGTCCACATGTCGCCACCCTTCCGAAGGCGGATTGAGCGCGCCATCACGATGTTATCGCGAACGCTTCAAGACCTCTCGACTGACGTCGCTTAACGCCTCCCGGTCTCCCGCCGAGAGCCGCCAGCCCATGGCGCCGCCATTTTGGGCCGCCTGGCTCACGCGGGTGGCACCGGGGATGGCAAAGATGCGGTCGCCGGGTGCCGTGATAATCCAGTTGAGGGCCACCTGGCCGGGGGTGACCTGATATCGCCCGGCCAGCTCCTTGAGTGCGGCGATGAGCGGTTCCGAGGCCTGGAGGGCTGGAGGACGAAAATGCGGATCCATCCGCCGCATGCCGGACACACGGGTGCCGGGCTCGTGGAACTTGCCGGTCAAGATGCCTTGCGCCAATGGCGAGTAGGCGATAATGCTGATGCCCAGTTCCTCCGCCTTTGCCAAAAGGCCGTTCTCCTCGATACGGCGGTCCAGCAGGTGGTAGCGCACCTGGTTGGACGCCAGCGCATGGCCATGGCTCTTCAAAACCCGATGGGCCTCGGCCATCTGCGCAGCCGAGAAATTGCTCACTCCGGCATGCTGGATGTGGCCGGCGTCGATAAGGCGGGCCATGGCCTCCATTTGCTTCGCGATGGACGAGCGGGAGTAGGGCTGATGGATTTGATAGAGGGTGATGGGCCGGCCATGCAGGCGGCGCAATCGTTCGTCAATGGTCCGGGTGAGATGGCTTGCCGATCGCATCACCGGCCACCACTTGGTCGCGATTAAGGCGCGCTCCGGAGGAGCTCCAAGCTCCTCCAGAGCCTCAGCCAAGGCTTCCTCCGATTTGCCCTTGCCATAGACTTCGGCCGTATCGAACCAATTAATGCCGTGGCGCAGGGCCTCTTCGACAATGGACATCATCAGGGCCGGCTCCAAGCGCGGCCAAAATTTGCCGACCATGCCGCGCCCTTGGCTAAACTGCCAGGTGCCGAGCCCAATGGGCGAGAGCCACGTTTCGCTTTGGCCCAACCGATAGCGGGGGGCAGAATTTTCTGGGATATCGTTCATGAGGTTTATTATATCGGGCCTTGGGGCGTGCGTCATGCCTCACCCGCATTTGTTTCGCCCTGCGGCGAGAAGCGTGTCGTCTAAAAGGCTCCCCGATCGCGGTGGGGAGCCTTTCACTATGGCCTCGCCTGCGAGGAGTCGTCGGCTGTCTGGGTTCCTTGGGGCTTTGGGCCGAAGGATTCGCCGAACGCCGATTGCAAGAGCTTAATGGGCAGCCGCGCCATCCCCTCCATGGCCCACACGGCTTCGTCCGCCCCCTGAGCCCAGGCCCCCTTTTGGCCCTGCAGCTGCCGCCGAATGGTCCGAAAGGGTGAGGCCACCACGGTATCCACGTACCATAATTCCTGCCGCACGGCTTGATTCAGCGAATTCACGGAGCCGACTTCAGGTTTGGGATGTTCCCGAAGCGGCTTCACCGCTGGCGTCTTCTGATGCTGGGATCCGCTGCGCTCGTCCATGATGTCCCCTCTTTTG
>JAJZBJ010000148.1 GCA_021798975.1 Bacillota bacterium
CGGGGCCCTGGATGAGCGGCTATTAGTGCGTCCGGGCACCTCCGGGGGCGGGCCAGCGGTTAGCCAAAATCCGCTCTAGGCGGCCAACCGTTTCGTTCTTGGGTCCTTCGCCGGCTGAAATCCAATACACCGAATCCCACACGGGCGGAATCGGGGGCCACGGCTGAACCGCCAAACGCCCTTCCAAGACTTCGCGAACCGTTGTCGATTCGGGAAGAAAGGCCGCCCCGACATGTTCTTCCACCAATCGTTTGATGATGGCAATTTGCTCGACCTCAATCAACTGCGGCCGATATCCCCGAGCCCGCAATTGCTGAACCAACTCCCGGGAATACGAGGCATCGGGCTGGATAACCAACCGTGCCCCCATCAGGCTCTGAACATCCCATCCATCCATGTCCGCCGGCGCCATAAGCCTGAGCGGATCGTGGAACAGCAGGCGGCTCTTCAGGGTCCCCCCGGCTGCAAGCCTGCTGAATGCGCCGTCGCATGGTGTCTCCTGGAACGCGTCGCCGATGCGGTGGGAGGGGTAGACAGCTACGTCGATTTGCAGATGTTCGTCGTATCGGTACAATTGCCGCCAAACCCACGGCAGCAGCGTTTCCGCCAGGGATGGGGACGCCGCCAGCCGGACCACCGGGAAAGCCGCCTGCACCGCATCGCGCGCCTTGGATTCCACCGCCAATATCTCATCGGCATGAGCCAAGTACTGCTTGCCGGCTTGCGTCAGCCGCACGCCGCGACCGCTGGGCTCGAACAGGGCGGTTCCGAGATGCTGCTCCAACTTCGCGATGTGGTGGGAGACCGTAGTCTGATTGACAAAGAGCTTCCCGGCAGCCGCCCGGAAGCTCTCCGCGCGCGCGGCCGTCACGAAGGTCCGAAGCCATTGGGTTTCCATTGCCGCCTCCTACTGATGCGATATAAGCATCATATCATACATTTTTTGATCCCCTTCTTGCATTGATTTATCCTAGACTGACAGGGAGGTGATAAAGATGGATCCGATCATACGAGTGCCCGAAGGGCTGGAAGGTGTTGTGGTTGCGGATACCGGCATTTCAGAAATCGATGGCGCGAATGGCCGCCTTAGCTACCGGGGAGTGCCTATCGAAGACATTGCCGGGCGATTCCAGCGATGGGAAGACTTGATGCCATGGCTCGTCTACGGCGAGGCCTTCACCATCCAGGTTCCACCCCCACGGGTCACCTTCGCTCTAGACGGTCAACCCATGGTGCGGTTGATTCATTGCGTTCTCGGAGCCCATGACCTTTGGCCCTTCGAAGACCGTGAGACCGAGGCCGCATGGCTCAGCGCGATCCCCAGTTCGTTGGTCGGCCAACGGACCGGGGCCCACGCCTCGGCCGCGCAAGCCTACCTCACCGGCCTCCGCCAAGGACGCCAGCCCAGCCCGGTCGAGGAACAGACCCTGAACACCTATTGGATTATCGCCGCGGAGCACGGCCTCAACGCCTCCACCTATGCCGTGCGCGTCGCAGCCAGCACCGGGACATCCCTGCCTTTGGCCCTGGCGGCCGGATTAGCCACCTTGGCCGGCCCCCTGCACGGCGGAGCCCCGGAGGGCGTGTTGACGCTGCTTCAAGAAGCCTCCGGCGTCGAAAACTTGGACCGCTGGCTTACGGAGAAGGTACAGCGCGGTGAACGGCTCATGGGATTTGGTCACCGGGTGTATCGGACCCTCGATCCCAGAGCGGCTGCGCTGCGCGCCATGTTCCGCCAATTGGCTGACGAAAGCGATGCGGTACGCCACGCTGTCGCCGTCGAGGAGGCGGCCGTGCGCGTGCTGGCCCGCACCAAGCCTCACCGGCCCCTGGCGACCAACGTCGAATTTTATGCTGCGGCGGTCTTACGGGGACTGGCGATCCCCGCACCCTGGTGTCCGGCCACCTTTGCCCTGGCCCGCCTGGCTGGTTACACCGCCCACTACTATGAACAGCGGGCCCACGGCCGCCTCATTCGACCCCTGGCGGTCTATCGCCGGCAGTAACCCGGCGGAGGGCGGTCCTGGCGGCCGCCCTCCCATTGGCCGGTTTCCCTCTCTTTACCATCACCGTGAAACACTGGCATGCGCGCCGCACGGCTGGGAATGTGCCCGTTCATTGGGCGACAGCCCGGTTTAAGCCAGAAATGGCTGCCTGACAACCTTTCCCCAATATTTATAAGATGAATCGTTAAATCAACAAACCTTAGCCGAATTCGCCACGTGACGATACGGAGGATTTCTCCTAGGGGTCAAGGCTGATTCCTGGCCGGGCCGTATTCCTGCGGCCTCACCCGTCAACTAACTCCGGAGGCAATATCAGGAAAGGTTCAACCCAATATGCCACTGTCTCGCTATCGCCGCATCGCCACCGCGGCTGTCTTGGCGTTGCTCCCCCTGGGAGCCTCCAGCCTGGGCGCCCAAGCTCAATCGGTGCCGCTGTACCACCTCGGCACATCTGGCCCGGAAGTCTCCCGCATCCAGCAGGAACTGCAGGATCTGGGATATCATCCCGGCGGCATTACCGGCACCTTCTCGCTTCGCACCCGCCAAGCCGTAAGGGAATTTCAATACCGTCACCACATCAGTGTGGATGGCATCGTCGGCCCCATTACCGAAGGCACGTTGAGGCAGTCACTCAGCGCCAGCTTCACATTGGTCTTCGGTGTATTCGGAAAGCGCTCGCTGCGCTACCTGGACTATGGACTGGCCGTCGCCGTACTGCAGCGCGATTTGGCCAACCTGGGCTATTACCAAGGAGCGCCCGACGGGGTCTTCAACAACTTTACGCTCGCTGCCGTCCGCGCGTTTCAACGCGATCATCATCTCACCGTGAATGGTGTGGCGGATGTGGCCACCAGCCAGGCCATTCGCACAGCCCTCACCGGCTCCGGATCCGGCACGACTCCGCCTGCGGGCAGCACCCCGACGGCACCGGGAACGGCAAGCACCAGTCCATCGCCCGCTCCAACTCCTGCGCCATCGAGCCCTCGGCCGATGGTTCTCGGATATTATGTACCCGGCCTGTCGGCGTGGAACGACTTGGTGGCGCACGCCAATCAAATCACAGCCATCGCGCCCTTGTGGTACTCGCTGACCACCAGCAACACCCTGCACAACATCGGCCAGAATGAGGCGTTCGTAACCCGTTGGGCCCACGCGCACAATATTCAAGTCTATCCCGTCGTCATCAACGGTTACGGCAACGACAACATGCTGCAGAGTGCCACGGTGCGCTCCCAGGAGGTCGCCGACCTGTTGAGTTTGGTCCATCAGGATCACTATGACGGGCTGAACATCGACTTTGAGTCGCTCAACAACCCCGACGAAGCCGGGCTGGACACCTTCGCAGCGGATTTGGCCCAAGGTCTGCACCAAATGGGCAAGAAGCTCATCGTATCGGTGGGCCCCCGCACCAGCAACAGCAACGGATACCACGTATACAACTACCAGGCCTTGGGAGCCGCGGCCGACTACGTCGACTTAATGCTGTACGACGCCCACGACAATACAGGTCCCGCGGGCCCGGTTGCACCGCTCGGGTGGGCCCAAACCATTACCCAATACGCAGCCTCCACCATACCCGCCCGTAAAATTTTAGTCGGCTTAGCGGGCTACGGATACGATTGGGCCTCCACCGGGTCCACGGAGATTAACGTGCCGCAGGCGTTGACTCTGGCCAATCGATACGGCGTTAACTGGATCGGCGGAGCCGTACAAGAACCGGAGATTACCTATACCGTGAACGGGGTGACCCACACCGTGTGGTATGAAAACGCTGCCTCGGACGCCCTCAAGGCGGCCTGGGTGGGACAAGACCATCTCGGAGGCGTCGCGCTCTGGGACCTGGGCGAAGAAGATCCGGGCCTCTGGCCGGTCTTGCAAAAGACCTTGCCGTAAATCTCGGCCATTGGAAAGACCGCCTTCGGGCGGTCTTTTGTCGCTCCTGATGTTGTCGTTTGGTTGGCGGCATACTCCGGCCAGTTTTAGCAAAAGTGACCGAAGCAACGCCCGACATACCCGTGTTATGATTGCCCAGGGGGACTTCCATTGCATCCGGAACTGATTGCAGCACTCACTCATATCAGGGACGACATCAATCACGAATACGGCTTTCATCAGGGCATCCCGCGGATTAACTATGGCCCGTGCGGCATCTTCGCTTATATCTTCTTTCACAAATGGAATCAACTGTTCCGCCCGCCCGTGCATATTTGCTTTATCATGACGCCCTCGCGGGATGAATGCGATCACGTGTGCATCGGCCTCCCCACCGGCGAACTTTACGATGGAGGCCTTGGCATCCATACGCGCCAGATATACGACTCCCATTTTGTGATAGACGAGATGAGAACTTACGATGAGGAGCTGTTGGAAAAGTGGTCGTACGGACTGAATCGCACCTACCCCAGGTTCTGCCCGCAGTTTAATCGCCAGGTGGTCGAGCAAATCGTGTCCTCACACCTCGAAAAACTTTTGGGCAGGCAATTCCGCCGGGATCTCACGGTCTGGCTGAACGCGTAGTCAGCGCGAGGAATCTCAAAGAGAACGGGTCTCCCTATGGATATCCCGGCGCAACGGCATGGCCCCATCCTGTCTTTGGCGTTAGCCCAGCCGCCACTCGCCCGCTTAGTTACCGCCGCCGCCAAGAATGCACCGGAAGCGCTCGCGGCCGGGGTATTTTTCTCCGAGAGGTTCAGTGCTAAATCCCAGCCGGGCATAAAATCCCACCGCATCTTGATCGGTTTCCGCCATCAAGGACCGATCGGGATAGACCGCCGTGCTAAGGTGGTGAACCGCGGTCCGTCCCCAGCCGCGGCCCCGATAGGGCGCATCAACAGCGAGATGCAGAATTTCCGCCAGATCCGAGCCCCTGGCCCGAGACCCGATGACCCCGATTATCTCGGTGCCGTCCCAGATAACGTCGAGGCGGGCTCCGGATGCCCGATAGGTCTCATTCAAGAGACGGGTCAGCCCCCCCTCCGAGGGATCGCCGACCGCCGCCGCCAACACCGTTTGAATGCGGCCGATGCAGGCCGCCTCCCCTTGCCACAACACGATCCGCACACCCGCGCACATCCTTTCGCTTATGTCAGTATGCACCCGCCCAAACGCCCCCTCAACCTCTGGGAAAGCGGGCGCAGATCAGGCATGATGGGAATGAGGAGGATGCTTTCATGGCCAAATTGCCGAAGCACAAGGTTCGCCGGCACGCCGAACGCGGACATTACGACCCCGCGACCATCCATGCCATTATCGATGAAGCCTATGTGTGCCAGGTGGCGGCGGTCCGTGACGGTCTGCCGGTTGTGATCCCCACCTTGCATGCCCGGATTGACGACACGCTCTATCTTCACGGCGCAGTGGCGGCCGGCATCTTTAAAGACTTATCCCATCCGATCCCGGTGGCCGTATCCATCACGCTCCTCGATGGATTGGTGCTGGCCCGATCGCTCTACAACCATTCCGCCAATTATCGCTCTGTGGTGGCCTACGGCGTAGCCCGTGAGGTAACCGCCCCCGAGGAGAAGCTGGCGGCCTTGAAGGCGTTTTCGGACCGGGTGGCGGACGGACGCTGGGACGACGCCCGCATCCCCAACTCCGTCGAGTTGAAGCGGACCCGGGTATTCGCCGTTCCCCTCGACCATGCCTCCGCCAAGGTTCGCTCCGGCCCCCCCGTAGACGACCCTGAGGACATGGATCGGCCCACGTGGGCTGGCGTCGTCCCCATCACGGTCGTCCGTGGGCAACCCGAACAGGACCCCGGGCAAGACCCCGGCGTATCCATCCCGTCCTATTTAGGCGAATAACGGAGGATTAGACGAAGACGACCAGCTTCATCATCAGGAAGCTGGTCAGAGAGGCCAGGAACATGGCCAACAGCTTGGCGATGTTGTTGGCCAGCACGTGGTTGACCGCATGGGTATCCGCAATGACGGGGGCGATAAACCCCAAGATGAGGTCGTTGACCACGATATTGATCAGAGACTGAATCAGAAACAGGAGGCGCTGGCGCATGGCTCCAGGGCCTTGGCGCTTGTGCTGGCGACGAAAGGTCCAACGGCTGTTCCACATATAGCTGTTTAAAATGGCCGCACCGACCGCCATGGTGTTATAAAACACCAGCTGCCGAACGTTATGGGTGGGGAACAAAAAATAGAGGCCATTAAACACGCCCAAATCGATAATGGCGTTGCCGAAGCCTACGAAGATGAACTTCAGGAGTTGCAAAAATCGCTTCATGCGGTGCTGCCCCGTTGCTCTCCCATCACTTCGTGATACCAGCTCACCAGTTCGGCCGTGGGTACGCGCCAACCCCAACGCTCTGCTTCGTGGCGCGCACGCCGTGACAGTTCGTCGCGGCGCGCCGAATGCATAAGTTCATGCACCCGTTGGCCGATTGTTTCTGGATGGTCAACATGGAATAGGAGCCCGGCGCCGCTTTGATCGGTGAGCTCATGGGTGGGTCGGCTTTCCGCCGCAATGATGGGCAAGCCCGATGCCATCGCCTCCAGGAGCACCAGCCCCAAAGTATCGGTTGTGGACGGGAACACAAACACGTCCGCCGATGCGTAAGCCGTCGCCAATTCCTCGCCGTGCAACGTCCCAACGAAGCTCGTCGGGGTGCCATTAAACAATTCTTCCAGTCCAGGACGGGCCGGCCCGTCTCCCACAAAGGCCAAATGCAAATCAGGATTGGATCCAAACAAAGCTGTCAGGCGGTCAAGCCCCTTTTCCAACGCGATCCGCCCGACCGACAACGCAATCATCCGTTCCGGATGGCCGTTGGTGAGTCGGCGCCGCATGGCATCGGAACGCTTGGCCGGGTGAAACAATTCCAGGTCCACACCGCGCGCCCAGACCCGCACATTCTTAATCCCTTGGGAGACGATTTCCTGGCGCACGGCTTCGGACGTAGCCAGATTGAGATCGGCGCGGTTGTGCAGCGCCCGCAGGCAAGCCCAGATGGCGGGTTTCGTAAATCCCAAGTGATAGAAGTCGGCATATTGGGCGATATTGGTGTGATAGGACGCGACCAGGGGCCGCCCTTGCGACACGGCTGACAACACGCCGCCCCACCCAATGACAAACGGATTGATGGCATGGACAACATCCGGGTCAAATTCCCGAATGTAGTGGCCGATCCGCGGCAATGGCATACCCCAGGGTTTGCCGCCGTAGATAAACCCGACACTCACGTTTGGCACGTCCTTCACGGGAATGCCTTCGAAGACCGGGTCGCCGCCCCGCGGGGCGATCACCATCATCTCATGGCCCATCTTCTTCAGCTCACGCAAAGTTGCGGTCAATCGTGTGACCACGCCGTCCGTGGATGGCCACCAGGTTTCTGTCACAAAGACTATTCTCATGGTCTCCCCATCTCATG
>JAJZBJ010000149.1 GCA_021798975.1 Bacillota bacterium
GCGTCATTCACACCAAAAATCTGCGAGTCCCCCCAAAAAAATTACCCTGAGAGAGATCCTTCCCGGCGATCCGCTCGTAACTCTTCACGAACCAACCGAGATACCTCGGTCATCCCATCGTGATAGGAGCGAGAAACATGACAAAGAACATGAGACTGCTTGGAGCCGGAATCGCTGCGGCGGGCGCGTTGGCGCTGCCGACGAGTGCGTTTGCTGCATCAAATCCTGCTGCGGGCGCCACGTCGACCCCGGCTGTCACACTACGTGCAAACTTAAGCGAGTTGTTGGGTGCGCATGCTGTGCTGGCGCAATTGGCTATGGAGGCAGGATATTCTGGAGCGGCAGACTACACGCAGTTGACCAGCGCGCTGAACCAAAACACCCAGGAACTGTCACAGGCAGTCGCCTCGGTTTACGGCAGCGCCGCCGGATCCGCCTTCAAAAAGCTCTGGGCGGGTCACATCGCTGACTTCGTCAACTATGTTGTTGCCACCAAGAACCACGACGCCGCGGGTCAGCAAGCAGCGCTGACGGCTTTGACGCAGTACCGGGCGCAATTCTCGGCCTTCATGGCCAAGGCGAATCCTAATATTAGCGCGCAAGCTCTCTCTGCGTCCCTGCAGGTCCATGTGAATCAATTGATTAATACCTTCAAAGCTTATGTCGCGGGCAACAACAGCCTCGCTGCCCAAGACTTTGTAGCCGCTTACGACCACATGTTCATGTCAGGCGATTACTTGGCTACAGCTATTGCTAAGCAGTACCCCACTAAGTTTATGGACTCCAACCCCAATACTCCGGCTGCCAATCTTCGCTTAACGCTGGATCAGTTGTTGGGTGCCCACGCGGTACTGGCGCAGTTAGCGATGGAAACGGGGTTTTCCGGATCCCCGCAGTACGCGGCTTGGGGGGCGGCATTGAGTCAAAATACCAATGAGCTCAGCCAAGCTATCGCCTCCGTCTACGGCACCGCTGCTGGGGCCGACTTCAAGAAGCTGTGGGCGGGGCATATCGCCGACTTCGTTAATTACGTGGTCGCAACCAAGAAAAACGACCCGGCAGGACAAAAGGCCGCACTCAGCGATTTGGCTCAGTACAAGGTGCAATTTGCCACCTTTCTCGCTGGAGCGAACCCACATTACAATCCCGCCGCTCTCGAACAGTCTTTGCAGGTGCACGTAAATCAACTGATTGCCACGTTCAATGCATTTGTGCACCAGAATGACGCGGCAGCCATCCCTGACTTTGTAACCGCCTATAATCACATGTTTATGTCGGGATCCTATCTATCGTCGGGGATTGTGCAGCAGTTCCCGTCGAAGTTCGGTATTACCATGGTGCCCAATGCCACGTCGCCGGTGACGGGTATTCCGTATCTCCCCGTCATGGCCATTGGGTCCGCTATTGCCGTAGCCGGGACGGCCTTGTTGGCTCGGACTGGGCGTGCGGCACGATGAGCCGTCGAGGCTGGGGCGCATTGATGCTGGGGGCAGGAGCGGCCTTCATGGCCGCTCCCCTCTGGTTCCCCACCGTATCTGAGCACGTGGGTCAGGCGGCTCTGGCGGCACCACCAGCTGCTTTAGCAGCCTACAGCAAGTCGGTCCCGCATGAGGAGACGACAACTGCGGCAGCGTGGATCCCGGCTCCGTATACCCGCCAACCCAGTCTGGGTCAGGTGGTTGCGGAATTGTCGATACCTGCGTTGGGACTCAAAACCCCTATCGTCGAAGGGACCACAGATTCTCTTCTGTTGATGGCTCCGGGTCACTTTTCTGGATCGGTGATGCCGGGTCAATCCGGAACCAGCGTAATTGCCGCCCATAACGCAACATATTTTCGCCATTTGGATCGCGTGAAGCCCGGGGATCAGGTTGTCGTGACAACATCTCAGGGGACCTTCTGGTTTCAAGTCTCGGGTTCACAGGTCGTGAAGGACAATGGCCCGTTGTTGAACAGCACGTCCCCGTCCTTAGTGCTGGAGGCGTGTTGGCCCCTTAATGCCTTGTACTTTACGCCGACGCGCTATGTGGTCAACGCGTTTTTGGTTAAGGATGTTCTCAATCCGGGGTCTTTGCGACGGACGCGAACAGGCCATGCGCCGCTGCCGCTAGCGCAGATTGCCGGATGGATCGCCTCGCGCTGGCGCCTTGGAATCCGATATAACTCCCTGCCGTTAGGGCATCTTACCTATCACGCGCCAGCGACGACCGCTGTGTTTCGCTACCAGGAAAGTCCCGCCCCCCTGAATGTGGAGCGCGACGGTGTACACCTATGGACAGCGTTCGAAGATGTGAGTCAAGCAGCTAGCAGCAACGGGGTGCGCTCGTTGTTTTTGCACCACCAGGTCCGCATTGCCGGCGAAAACCGCTATTGGCATGCATCGGATGTCGCCTTTGAGGGGGCTCTCAACGTGGCCCTGACACTGGGCGCAGGAGGAAAACCTGAGCAAATGCTGTTGTCCGATGCATTGGTTCGTGTGGATAGCGCGCCGTTTCAGGTCACCGCGAAGGCGGTATATGGCCCTCAAGGCTGGGCTTTGAAGTTTGTATCCTTTCAATCGTTTTGAGGGTGGCGGTGGTAATATCGCAAGGGGAGGTTGTTGTCACCATGACGCGTCGGATGGCCATGCAGCGTCTGTTGGGGATTATTTGGTTGTTTGACGGCTTGCTGCAGTTTCGCCCGCTCATGTTGAGCCGCGGGTTTATCGCACACGACGTCCTGCCTCTCGCGCAGGGAGAGCCGCCCTGGCTGCATGCCTTTATGCAATGGGATGCACACCTACTCCTGTGGAATCCGGTTCTGTCCGATTTGGCAGTCGGTGTTATCCAAGTTGCTATCGGAGTGTTGCTGTTAATGCGGCGATCGAGCCGCTGGGGTCTTGTGGCATCCAGCTTGTGGGCGGTGGCGGTTTGGGCTGCCGGTGAAGCTTTCGGTCAAATTTTCACGGGAATGTCGTGGTTGGGAAATGGTGCGCCGGGAGCTGCATTGCTTTACGCGCTGTTGTCCTGGGGTCTGTGGCCGTCATGGACGCCTGCCCGCCGAGTGCGGTTCTTCCAAATTGCTGCGGCGTCGCTGTGGGTATTTGAAGCCGTGATGTGGCTTGAGCCTTCTGCCCAGGTAGGGATGCATGGACTTGGTCATGGCCTCGGGATGGTTGTCTGTCTGGGTATCGCGGCGCTTACATTGTCGTCCCGAGGCGCCGGATTGGGAGGCGTTCTTGGTGCCACGGCAGCATTGCTGTCGTGGACCCTCGGCGAGCGGTTTGGGCTGTTCTGGCAGCCGTACGCGACCGACTTGAATTCAGGACTGCTCTTGGCGCTGCTCTCCATCGCGGTATGGGTGTTCCGAAGCGTCCCGCATCCCGACCGGGGGCGGCGATCCGCTCCGGATGAGCCCCGCCCTGAAGCAGGGTAGAGACAGGGACAACCAGATGAAGGGCGCCCCGGGCAGGATCCGGGGCGCCTTTGTCGGTGCGCGGGGGGACTGCCGAAGGCCCTAGCTAGGAAGAGCCCCGGCGACCACAATGGGTGTGGTGGGTACTTTTGTTCCGCCTTTTGGCTCGATGGTGACGGCAAACTCGGTCGGACGATTTTCGGGTACGGACAGAAAGGTGGGATGGGCGGTGAACGTTCCCGCCGGGCGTGCCTTTCCCTGGATAATCCACCATCCTTCGTAGACCTGGTGCTGTGCGAGATGCGGCAAAGCTTCAGGAATCACCAAAGCTCGATGGCCTTTTAGGTAGATAAAGCCATGATGGTGCGGGTCGCTCCCATTGAGGTGCACTTTGGCCGCATCCGCCATAAAGGATTGGATCGTCGTCTGGTTGCGACCCGATTGCCAGGGATGCCAGGCGAGCGTGCCGCCCACGACAATGGCCAGCACCGCAGCTGCTGCCCAGCCTGATCCCAACCGCCGCTTGGGCTTCGGGCGCACGATCGCAACCGTCGCCAGGTGCCCGTCGTCCTCGCGGGCTTCCAGCCGTGCTTCAAATGCCTGTCGCATGACGTGGTGTCCATCCCAATCCTCTGCAGCCGGCGATGTCGACTGTATGACATTGGCCAAGGACTTGAAGTCCTCATAGTCAGTGCGACATTCAGGGCACTCGGCAAGATGTGCCATCACGACGCGCTGGTCGTCCGGAGACAGGCTCCCATTCGCGGCGAGCGGTAAGTTTAAACGAATCTCGTCATGCGTCATGGGGTCCCACCTCCAGTAAAGTTTTTCTTAGTTTCTCGAGACCTAATCTGAGTCGAGTTTTCGCCGTTCCCAGCGGGATATTTTCACGTCGGGCGCTTTCCACCGCCGTCAATCCATCCAGGTAAACCCACTGCACCATGCGGCGCTGTTCGTCCGGAAGGCGGGCCATGCCGTGGGCCAGTTCTTGCATTGATTCTCGGTGCTCGACCTTGTCTGTCACTCCTTCAGGAGCGGGTGGCGGGATAGCCAAGTCTTCCAGTGAGTCCAATTGAGGACGCCTCGCCAGTTGTCGCAGACGATCGACAGCTCGGCTCTTAGCCATTGTCAAAATCCACGTGCTTGGAGCACCGCGCTCGGAATTATACTGAGCAGCCGTCCGCCAGACCTGCCAGAAGGTATCCTGAATCACCTCGTCGGCGACCCCGCGGTCGTGTACGAGTTTTCGGCAATAACCGGCGACGAGGCCAAAATAACGATCATAGAAGGTCATCATGGCTTTTTCATCGCCGCCAGCGATTCGCTGTATGAGATCAAGATCGTCCACAGCCACGACACCTCTCGATATATTCGTATGTCCGTTGAAAGGCGCCAAAAGGATCTCTCATCCCACGAAAATCGCACATAGCTTACAGGGCACCTTCCTCGGAATAGGCCGAGCTTTGGGGTCATTATACCGGGGGCGTCCGGCAATCGACGACTTGTTGTGGCTATTGAGCCAGGTTTGGCATCGTCTCCGATTCACACATTGCCCATCCACGCCATATCGATACAGCCATAGGAGGGGTCGATATGATATTGGATATGGATTGTTCCATCGTTGGTTGCCAGCGCATGACCCGGGCCCAAGCGCTGGCCTTTACCGCGAGCCACCCGATTGGCCAGGTGGCGGGCCTCATTTACGATCACGCCGCGTCGCTTGGCATCGATCCGGCGTTTGCCCTAGCGGAAGCCATTTTAGAGACTGGTTGGGGCACGTCCGGGTTTGCCCAAAACCGGCATAACTGGTTTGCCTATACCGCCTATTTTGAGAACCCGGGTGCGGCCAGAGCCTTTGCCAGCGACGACGAGGGCATCCGGATTCCGCTCCAGGATATGAAACAGCAATACTTCACACCGGGCGGCACCTATTATGCCGACGGGGCGGGGATGACGCTGGCGGGATGGGCCCAGAATTGGGTGGACGGAGGTCCTGCGCATTGGCAGAGTGCCTGCCGGCAAATTTTATCGTTGATGCATGCCGCGATACAGTTCCCGGCGGCAAGCGAAACCTAGCGCGGCTGCTTATGGTCAAAATGTCTACTCGAGGCACATAGTTAGCGCTGCTGAACAATGGGGCATCGCAAGGCGTTGCAACGTTTTCATTGACATAGGGATGTCCGCGTGCTAGAATTCTTGCGCATGACTGGGAGGTAAACAACATGCGCACCATTATCACGCTGGCGTGTGGAGATTGCAAACGTCGCAACTACACGACCACCAAAAACAAGAAGAACGACCCAAACCGGCTTGAACGACGCAAGTACTGCCGGTGGTGCCGGACTCACACCATTCATCGGGAAACGCGGTAATGCCTAGCCTGGGCGGAAATGGGGAGAATAATGGAAGCTAAAGGCGGTACAGTACAAGCCTCAGGCCGCCCGTGGAAGTATTTCCGCGACATTCGGTCTGAGCTTAAAAAGGTTGTCTGGCCGACCCCCAAGCAAACGGTGTCGTACACAGGATTTGTCGTCGTGTTCTCATTGGTTGTGGTAGCTGCCATCAGCCTCTTGGACGCGGTATTTAATTTTGGTCTGCACCAATATCTCCGCTAAGGTTATCGGCAACCGCACCGGGCGCATAGACGCCCTGTTGCTGTATTCAGGTGAATGATTGGGTGGAGGCACGGAAGGCGGCATCAAACGTGCAAAAAGACTGGTTTGTCATCCACACCTACTCAGGATATGAGAATAAGGTGAAAGCCAATCTGGAGCGGCGTGTGGAATCTATGGACATGGAAGACAAAATCTTCCGCATCATGGTGCCCATGGAGGAAGAACTGGAAGTCAAAGACGGCAAAAAGAAGCTCGTGAAGAAGAAGGTCTTCCCGGGTTACGTGCTGGTGGAAATGGTCATGACTGACGACTCCTGGTACGTGGTCCGGAATACCCCTGGCGTCACGGGTTTCGTGGGTTCGGGGACCAAGCCGATTCCGCTTCTGGAACATGAAGTGAAAACCATCTTGGGCCGCGACTTGTCGGGCGTGCCCGAATTGCCGCGTATCAACCTGTCGGTCGGACAAGAGGTGCTAGTCACCGAAGGACCGTTCGAGGGATTTTCCGGACGCATTGAAGAGGTCATCAACGACCGAGCCAAAGTGCGCTTGACGGTGTCCATGTTCGGGCGCGACACGCCGTTGGAAGTGGACTTTACGCAAGTTTCGGAACTGGAATAGCCAACAAAGAAGTGAGGGAACAACGTGCCTAAGAAAGTCACGGGAGTCATTAAACTCCAAATCCCGGCTGGCAAAGCCACGCCGGCGCCGCCGGTCGGTCCGGCATTAGGTCAGCATGGTGTCAACATCATGGCCTTCGTCAAGGAGTACAACGAGCGGACGGCAGCGCAAGCAGGCCTCATCATCCCGGTGGAAATCACGGTGTTTGAGGACCGGTCGTTCACGTTCGTCACCAAGACTCCGCCGGCCGCGGTGTTGATTAAGAAGACGCTGGGTCTTGAGGCTGCGTCCAGCAACCCCAACACCAAAAAAGTGGGAACGTTGACCCGGGCTCAGGTCCGCGAAATCGCCGAGACTAAGATGCCGGACTTGAACGCCACCACGATTGAATCCGCGATGCGGATGATTGAAGGAACGGCCCGCAGCATGGGCGTTGAAATCGCTGAATAACAGCAAAGTTTGGTGGAAGACCCGCTTAGCGGGCCG
>JAJZBJ010000150.1 GCA_021798975.1 Bacillota bacterium
CTGTGCAGGTGATGGAGTCGTGGACGTCTGAAGGCTGACACCCTCTACAACGGCTGGCGGATTTTGGGATCTGTACGCCGCCTCGCTCTACCTGCGCCTTGCCCGGCGTTTATGCCTAAGAGGCGCAGAATGACGATTCACTCCTACTATCCGGCAATTCGCGCCGCAAGCCTTGGCCAATTCCGGGCCGGCAGGCCAGAATAAGGTACCCCCGCAGCGGGGTCTTCTTATACCCGAATAGAGGAGGAGCGTGAATGCGATGAGCAACACCGAATCGGCCCCAGGCCAAAGCCGCGAGACCTGGACACCGGAACGCATTGTCCAAGAGATCCAATTGCGTCACCGCCGCGGGTTGTCCGTCAATGCACAAAGCTTGCACCGCGAATACAGCCGCTTACTGGCCGCGGGACGTCGACACTTCGGATCGTGGAAGGCTGCTCTTGTGGCTGCCCATGTTCCGGTCCCAGCCCGCCGCCACCACAACCGACATCCGCGCGGCCACTGGACGCGGGAACGCCTCATTCACGCCATTGTGAACCACGCCTGGGCGGGCGACCCGTTGCACGCGCACGGTCTTCAGAAGCTAAACAACCGACTCGTATCGGCCGCGACCTACCACTTTGGCTCATGGTCAGAAGCCTTGCGTCAGGCCGGTTTGGATGCAGATGCGATACGCGCGACTCCGAAATATACCCGAGAATCCCTGCTACAGGAGATTCGCACCCTCGTTAATCGAGGGGAAGATACGAGAGACGTCGCCATGCGGCGCCACCATCGGTCAACCTACTCCGCCGCCCAAAAATACTTTGGCAGTTGGCGCAACGCGCTTCGACTGGTCGAGGAGATGGACGAGGACGACATGGAGCAGACCTCCTAATCCCTCTGAATTCGTGGATGAGGCTACAAGGCGGCGAATCTACAGTCAAAACCCAAACAACCTAGGATGCGGGGGATTGGCGATGGCCATCCTCCGCAACTCGTTTGCGGCCGCCGCGAAGGATGCGGCATACTTCCGCGCCGCCTGCACACTCTAACCGCGGCAGCCCGCGGTAGGTCCGCCCGTCGCACTCCGGCTGTCCGAAGGTGGTCGTCATGAAGGCACATCAATTGACGCAGAATGTCGCGCCCCTCGACCGGACCATCCGAGCCGTCGTGGGCGTGCTGTTGGTATTTGCCTTGCCGGCGGTGCTCAAAGGACCGTGGTGGCTCTCAATCCTGGGAGGGTTTGGCGGGGTGCAGATCGTGACCGCTATTAACGGTTACTGACCCCTCTACGCGCTGCTAGGGTGGTCGACCCTACGAGAAACACGCGTTCCTTAAGTCAGGGGCCGCTGTCGGTGCGTCCCCGGGTGCCGTTGCGAGCGCATCGACGCTGGCCCGGCAGTGGTCGGGCCATTAGATGTGGAGATACGCCCCATTTGCCCGGTAGAATGCGACCTGGTTGGACCAGGCAGCGGCCTTCTGGCGAACGCCCAGGTCGCTTTGTGCTGTTTTCAGAATGTGGGGTCAGATCCGGGCCCCTAGCATCCGTGCGCGAATAATCGCTGTATATTTTTGCCAAGCCTTGCGGGGCACGGTAGGATAACAATAGGTAAGATTTGGTTTTTGACACACTTCCCCTGACGGGGGGGCAGATCACCCATCCCTCTAGCGTCGAATAGGCCTCGGCGGGCTTCGGTACATCCGTTGCCGTGCACACTTGGGGTGGCTTAGGAGGTCGAACGATGCACACAGACAAGTGGAGACAGGCAGTGGGATTTACCGTGGGCGCGGCACTTATCAGTGCCTTGATGATGCCCGCGGCCGACGCCCAAGCGGCGGGGCACACGATCGCCATCAACCGGTACATCACCGGCGTGACCATTACGGCGACCGGGTTGACCTTTACCGCGAAGGCGACCACGTCCCCGGCTGGACTCCATGTTGAGTACCAGTTCCGCGAAAAAAGGCAAGGCCGGTGGTTTATTGCGCAGAGGTTCAGCCCCACCAAGAGCTTCACCCTGCCGTCTCGGAACGCCGTGGCGGCGGTTGAAGCCTATGCCCTCACCCAGAGTCAAGTCGCGCACAAGCAGTGGAGCCAGGCTGCCGGGTCGGCATCCGCCACGGTCCCAAAGGTCCATCAGGCGGGCATAGCGGTCACCCTATCGGCCGTGGCGGGCAGCACCGGCTCGTCGGCTGCTGCCATCGTGAATGATGTGGTTTATTCGTCGACCGTAGGGGGCAGCGCGGAGAACGGGGATACCGTGACCATAACACAGGCATCCGGGACCAACATTCCGTCCAGCGCGGTGTTCTCGGGCGGGCAGCTCCACATTACCATCGGCACCAATGACGTGGGCCAGTCCCTCGCTACCACCAATGCGAACCTGGTCGCCCAAATCCAAGAGGCTTTCAGTGCGGATGGCCTTTCGACGATTACGGCCGCGTTGGAGAACGGAGCAGTAGGATCTGCGGCACCAGCCGTATCGGGAGTCGGAACGTTTGCCGGAGGAACAGACGGCCTGGACGGGATGGAGACCTTGACGGTGCGGTCCGGCGCCGCGTACAACGGGTCCTTGGTGCTTCAAGTGTCGGAGGGCGGGGCCGTTGTCGGTAGGGCTGTCGTACGATTGGTCGCCGGCGAAACATCGGCGGCGGTGGCGACTGCGATCGGCGCCGCCTTGAACCGCGCGCCGTTCACCACCGACTTTCGAGTGGCGAGTCCGGGGGCTGGTGTCGTGACATTGTCGCAGTTGACCCCGTCGGCCGCCCCGATCGGGGTGTCGGTTTCGGGTTAGGGGCAACTTCCGGAAGACTGCCCTTCGGACGGGTTCCATCAGTTCATGGGTTCGTAGCCAATGTGTGATCGCGCGGTTACCGGGCGAGACACCCCTGCCTGCATGGGCGGGGGGATGTGAGTGGTCCCCGGTGGTGACGCGATGTCGCATGCGGGCGCACGAACATGTGCGCAACACGACCCTCAGGAAGTCCGGAAGGTCCTATACAAACCACGGTTGTTCAACGCAGGAGGGAAGCGTAGTGACGAAGCGACAATACTGGGGAATGGGATTGGTCTGTACGCTGCTCTTCTGGATCGCCGCGCCCGGAGTGGGGGACGCGGCCGCGACGGCTTCACCCGGACAGATTCTGTCCGATACCTTCAGTTCCGGAACATTGGCACCGTTTGTCGCCAATAACGGCATGAGCCCGGGAGGGGCGTGGTCGGTCGGCCAAGGGGGATTGGTGGCTGCAGATTACGGACTAAGCAGCCATTTGCCCTACCAAATTGCGTCGGTGCCGCATCTCGGGAAAAACGTGGTGGTGACCACCTCCTTCACCATAAACCAGCTGAACCCGCAGCAATCATACCGGATCGGCGTGTTTGGCCGCGGCAGTGATCCGACCACCGGCTCATCGCAGTGGGATGTTGTCTTGCGCGACGGGCAACTCAGTTTAATCAACCAGGGATTGGGCGTTCCGGCCCAGATTCCGTTCCCCGTTCAGGCGGGTCAGTCCTACAACATGTTGGCCGTGATGGATGGGACATGGGTTGGGGCCCAAGTGTGGCCTTCGGGCACAGACCAACCGGCACAGTGGAGCATTCAAGATACGTTTGCGCCGACGGGCAACTTCACCGGCGTGGGGGTGGCGGCCGGCAATGCCGACGTCACCTTCCACAACTTTGCCGTTTATGAGGCCCCACCAACTCTCACCGTCGCCCCCACCGAGACGAGCGCCGTGTATCAGTCGGGCCAAGCGCTGACCTATAGGGTTCGCCTCGTGGCAAATGCGGGCACGGAAGGAGGGCAGTATGATGTCCACTATGTGTTGAGGAGTCTCGACGGCAGGTCCGTTGGCCATGGTACGGTGCCGATGCAGCTGCCGCGTGGCGGTAGCGCTGAGACAGCTATTGCCCTTCCGGCCCAGCCGAACGGCTATTACCGAGCGACGTTCAGCCTGAGCCCGACCGGCTCCGGTGGGTTGTCGACCGCCCCTGCACAGCCGGTGGTGATCGAAACCACCACTGCCGGAATGGCCATTGTACCTCCGCCGACGGATGCTGCGGTAGTGGACCCGAGTTCACCCTTTGGGATTAACGGTCCCGGTACCGCGGCCAAACCCATTACTCCGAGCCTGGAGCAGCGATGGACCAGGGTGTACGGCCTGTTTAAGCTCCAAGGTATCCAGTGGGCGCGCACCCAGTTTCTGTGGGGCAACGTTGAGCCTTCACCCGGCACCTACGCGTGGGGCACGGCAGACGGTCTCGTCCAGGCCGCCCACGCCGCCCAGGAAAATCTTCTCGGATTGGTGGACTACGCTGCCCCCTATGCGAACCCGTTTTCAACTGGAGCCCAGGTCAGTTTCTCAACGTTCGTCCAAGAGTACGACCAGTACATTCAGGCGCTGGTGGAGCGCTATATGCCGGGTGGCACGCTGGCCCAGCAAATGGGATGGCAGCACTATGGCATCTCCGCCTGGGAAATTTGGAACGAACCGTCCAATCCACAGTATTGGCAGTCTCAAAATCCGGCCCAATATGCCGAACTGGTCCAATCTGCGGCTGCTGCCGTGAAGGCCGTGGACCCATCCGCCACGGTTCTCGCTTATAACTGGCAGGAGCCAACGCTGGTGCAAACGGCCGGACCCGGCAGCTTTACCGGCGTTTCGATCCACGTATACCCGAGCCAACCGAGCCAACCCGCGTTTTACCAGACCATCGTCGATCTGCGCCAGTTTCTTACCCAAAACGGGATCGCGAACGACCCAATTTGGATGACCGAGACAGGTTGGAGCATCCATCATGTGACGAGAACCGAACAGGCGGAGTACCTGCAGCGGGCCGCGATCCAATCCCTGGCCGCCTCGCTCAGCAAGTTTTTTCTGTTCTCGTGGAACGACCCCGTGGCCGGATACGGCGAATTGAACCGGGCCTTGCTGCCGACGCCGGCATTTCCGGCCATGGCGGCCGTGACTGACGAACTGAACGGTTACACGCCGGCCCCGGGATTGAATCCGGTCAGTATGGGTGCTGCCGTCCGCGCCTATGTCTTTCAAAATGGCCCAGACTCACTGGTTGCGCTGTGGTCTCCCACGGCCCAAGAAAACCTCACGCTGGGCAGCGGCGCGGCGGTGAGCGCCGACGACTGGATGGGCAATCCCATCTCCGAGACAGGCAACGCCCTCACGGTGCCGCTGGACGGTCAGCCAGTCTTCCTCAAAGCTGCCATGCCGCCCCAGCAGCTGATCACCTTAATGCAACAGGGCACTATCAGCCCCATGCCGGTTCTCTCGCAAGCCGACCTGCCGGTCACTACGGCCGCGACTCCGGGTAAATTCGCGACCGGCCCCAGGGCGACCGTCAATAGCATCATGTTTGCCGCATCCCCAACCGACGCGGTGAAAAATGGGGACAGTGTCATCATGACCCAGGGTCGGGGGGACACCACGGCCTCGCTGGCCACGTTCTCGGGGGCTGTAATCCACGTGATCATTGGCACGAACGCGAACGGGGGCTCCTTGGCGACCACCAATGCGCAGCTGCTGGAGCAGGTTCGGATGGCCCTGCATAAGGCCTCTCTGACGACCGTAAGAACTGTTCTCGCGAAAGGCGCGTCAGGGGTGGCGAAGGCCGTTGTGGCCGGAAGTGGGACATTTGCCGGCGCCACCCAGGGTGTACCCGCCGTGGACACCCTGACCGTGCAAACGGGTTCCACATATAGCGGGAACCTCATGGTCACCGTCATGTCGGGGAAGACGATGGTCGGCACGGCGCCGGTAGCGGTGGCGGCAGGCGACACTGCCGAAGAGGTAGCTAGGGCCATGGCCGCCGCCTTAGGCAGCGCCCCATTTTCCAACGACTTCTGGGTGGCTAATCCCAGCAGCGGTGTCGTGACCCTAACCCAGTTGAATCCGTCAACACAGGCAATTGGTGTGACCGTATCGGGATAACAGGGCGGGGTGGGGGCGGGGAGAGGCGCTCCCCCACCCTCGGCGTCCGTGCCCGGTCTTGTTCGGCCCTTTCAGCATAGTTATCGCCGTCTGGACAAATCCGGGGGGCGCCTATGTTTTCCGCGGCAAATGTGTGGTTACTGTCATTTCTGATCTTGGGCCTGGCGGCGCGATCAAACCTCTTGGCGGCCGCTGCGACGGTCCTGTTAGGAATTCGCTTAACGGGACTGGACGTTCTGCTGCCGCGTTTTTATGAAGGGGCACTGTTTATTGGCCTTCTGTTTCTCACGGTCGCCATGTTGACGCCGTTTGCGCTGGGCAAGGTCCGGCTAAAGGAGCTGGGTCGCGGATTCACCACCTTGCCGGGAAGCCGTCGTCGGTAGTGCCGTGGCGACGCACCTCAACGGACATGGCATTACCTTGATGAACACCCAGAACTACCTGATGATCAACCTGATTGTCGGATCCATTCTCGGTATCGTGCTTTGGGGGGGCATGCCGGTGGGCCGTTGACCGCTGCGGGCGTCACATATGTGATGTTGGAATGCATCCGGCTCATTACGCATTGGATCCAATGACGGCCGCCGCGCAGGACAGATGGTGCGTTGTGAAGGGGGTTCTAGACGACGTGTGCGTGCCGTGGTGAGCAGGACCGGAAACAAGTACGGGACAGCGGCCAGCCCCTTTGACCTGACTATTGACGTCCGATAAGCAGGATTATGTAAACTATAGAAGGAGCGCCTAAAGGGGGCTGCCCGTGGTATGGGCACGTGTCCGGGGAAGTAAAACTGTTGACATTTTGGAAGTAAAACTCTTTACACATGGATGCATCGTCCAGTCTGGAAGTAAAACTGTTGACATAGGCCATACGGAGTCTTTTTTTGGAAGTAAAACTGTTGTCATATTACGATGATGAGTCCCGCTTTATGAGGTCTCCGAACAGGTTGTGGGAACGCACTCGATCGCTCCAAATGCGATGAATTCTTTCGATCTGCCGGAGGCTCTCCTTTCGGTGCTCATTGGCGCTGGAAAGTGTGGGCGCCACCTCCGCCTCTGCCGAGGACCACCAATAAAAGTTGACCGACTGTGT
>JAJZBJ010000151.1 GCA_021798975.1 Bacillota bacterium
CCTATTGTACACTATTTGCTTTTGCGCCCCGGTTTAGCATAATGGGTGTCAACGGCTGTCGGACTGCAACGAGCAGAGTGGGACAACAAGGGGATCAGGCCCGATGCGCTCCCCTATCTCAAGGGAAACATGGAGTTCGGCGTCACGCACTGGCCGGCTGCATGTATCAATAGCTCAAGCTCAAAGCCTTGCATTAACAAACCTGCCTTCGTCTATCACTGCTACTTCCTCTGGGCCCGCGGCGAGCATCGCGCTGAGTTTAAAGTGCCGAGGATCACGGGGAGAGACGCGTCGGCATGCTCTCTCTAAATGGCCCGTGACGCTATGGTGCAGTGGAATTTCGTCCTCTGCCCGTGGGGGTGCCATCCATGCACGAATCACACTGCTGGCCTTCCGGTGGCTGTCTTTGTGGGCGCCCGCCAGAGCTTAGGGAAAGGAACGGATTGTATGGCCAAAACACCCGACGCGGTGGCGCCGCCCCGCATACCGTGGCGGCAGGTGCTCAATCCTCGCGTGGCGCTCCTGCTCAGCGTCGCGTTGCTGTCCTCGACGACCTTTTATATGGTCCAACCCTTTTTCCTAATTTATTTCCGGCACACCCAGGGCCTGTCCACAGCGGAATCCGGGGCACTGGTGTCGGTGCCTTTCTTAGCGGTGATTCTCTTGGCCATGGTGGGCGGATACGTGGCCGATCGTATCGGCGTCGTGCGCGCCTACACGCTGGGACTGCTAGTTTATGGTATGAGTGTGGGGACCGCTGCCCTCGTCCATGGGTTCGCGGCGTTGTTCCCTCTGATGGTGGTGGCCGGGTTGGCGATGTCTGTCACGTCCGGGGGGATGCAAAGCATCATCAATCTCAGTGCTCCGCCGGCGCAGCGAGGTCTCCTCCAAAATTACCTGTACTGGATTCATAACATGGGCGCCCTCTTGGGGGTGCTCTTAGCGTCCGAACTGTTAAGGGCCGGCCGATCGAACATCCCCATCTTGCTTCTAGGCGGCATGCGCATAGCCATGTTCCTCCTGTTCGCAGGCCTCTTCTGGGGTGAGCGCCCGGCCGACTCCGCCCAGTCGGCGGCGCCGGACCCGGCGCCTGCGCGCCTCCGCCCATGGTCCGTGATTCAGGGTGCCATGGCGGACAAACCGTTACGATACACGACATTGTCGATGTTCTTGTTGATGATCATGGAATCGCAACTCGATTCCACCGTCCCGCTTGAGTTCACGGAACACTTCCGCCACGGTATTGCCCTCTTCGGCCCCACGGTCGCCCTCGGGACCGCCCTGGTAGTGGCCTGTCAGCCTTTCGCGCTGAAAGTGCTGGCGCGCAAAAGTTCCGCAAACACGTTTCGCGTCGGCGCCTTGTTGACTGGCGTCGGATTGACTCTGGGCGGTACCGTGGGCACCATTTGGGCATGGGTCGCAGGCATGGTGCTCTATTCGATGGGGGCCGTGATGTGGGCGGTTAAGCTGAATGATCGCGTGAGCGCGTTGCCGCGCGAGGGACATACGGCGCTGTACTTTGGTGCGCTGGGAACGGCGCAAAATGCGGCGTTTTTCATCGGCATCGGACTGGGAAGTGCTGTCTACCGTGTCGCCGGTGCACCCTGGGTGTTTGGCAGCATGACGATTATGGCGATCTTGGCCGGGTTTGCCTTCGCGCGCGGGGGTGTCGGGTTCGGGGGGGCGGGCCAGGAAGAACGGGTGTGAGAAATTGGCCTCCGGCTGGCTGCACGGAACGTGAACTAGGTCGAGCCAATGTTGACCATGGGCTAACCTAAGGCGTCTTGCTATCAATCTACAAGCCATGGGTAATATTCGCAGAATTCGACAAGTTGCGCGGTCGCCTCAGAGTATGATCGACATAATATCGCCGCGGGAGCTGCGACGTCAAACGGGGATGTGACACAGGTGGCGGATTTCACAGTATTGGTCGACGCGGCTGTGACAGAGGAGGAGGCCATTCAACTCATCCGGGATTCTCTCGGGATGGGGGTGGTTCTCGACACCTGGATGAACGGCGAACAGGAAGAAGACATTAGCCCGGACGCTCTCGAAGGGCTAGCTGAGGCCGAGCGGGCCCGCGTCGAATCCGCGCTTGCCATGGGGGCCGTGCTGGCGCCGTCTAACGTACTGCCGGCGGTCCATGAGATCGTGATGGCGACTGCCTTGTATAGGGCTCAACAGCGCAAGGGTCGGCGGGTCGTCGATCGCGCCGACGTCGCGGATGCCCTGGAACGGGTCGATGCTTTTGTCGGCCAGCAACGGTTGGGGTGGATCGCGCTTCGAACCCTCTATCTCATCATCTCAGCCCATGAAGATTTCAATGCATTAGCGTATTACGGATCAATGCGGCTTGACGACTTTCTTATGGGGAATCTGCATCGGCCTTGGTCGGATGGGGTTTTCCGGACGCAATTGGCCCACTATCAGCGGTTGGGGTTGGTCAGCGTCGACTTTCGCGGACAGGGCGACATGGTGATGCTGACCGATGGTGGCCGCGCCGTATTGGACCAACTGCGTCGAATTCTCGAGCGGTCGGGTGAGCTGGCCTGGCGCGCCGAAGCCCAACGCTGGACGGTTTTTGGCGAGTTGAATTATGACGCGGTAGCGGCAAAGATTTTCCCCGGTTTTAATGATCGGACGCGGGATTATCTGAGTTCGGTGGAGGTTCAGCCCGGCATGCAGGTGTTGGAGGTGGGATGTGGGACCGGACGTGTGACCATCGATTTGGGATTGGCCCAGCAGGTGGGGGATACGGGCCGAGTCGTGGCTCTGGACCCCGCCCGAACGCTGCTGGACCATCTGGAGGGTAAGCGGGAAGCGGCGGGGATTACCAACGTGCAGGTAGTCCAAGGGCGTGCCGAGCAGTTGCCCTTTCCCGATGACACCTTCGATGTCACGATAGCCGTGGTCTCGTTGCACTTTACGGACGTTGAGCAGGCGGTGGCGGAAATGGCCCGGGTAACCAAACCCGGAGGCCTGGTGACGGCCTGGTGCCCGCCCCCGGAAACCGACGTGCGGCGGATTCCCATGGTGGCGCTCTGGTTTCGCCCCTTGGTTGAGTTGGCAGACCGCTGGGGCCTGCCATTTGGTGATCGCAACGGCTTGCCGCCCGGGAGCCTGGAGGCCGCATTTCGACGGCATTTGTCGTCGGTGCGCTACGATAGCTCCATTCCCACCTATGTCTCGGCTGCCGACCCAGACAGCTTCTTGGCTTTCGTCCTGAAGGGGGGCGCATTTTTTCAAAACCTGCTATGCCGCGTCCCCTATGCCGATCGGTGGCAGCTTATCCACCGCCTGGAAACCATGGGGCGGGAGTTGGTTCGATATACGGATCCGCACGAGCAGCTGGCCACCTACCAGACCGAAGCCGCCTATGGGCGGGCACCGGCGGCCAGGAACAAGCGCGAGTCGGAGAACACCAGTCAGGAAGCCATTGTGACATAAACTGCGGCCAGTCCTTGCGGCATGCGGCCGTAATCCCTGCACATCGCGTCTTAGCGGTCAACGTGGGTCAGCCGTGCACCGCATGCACCTCTGCTCAACCCCCTCGTTTCGCAGAACGGCCCATTCCGGTGGCCTTGGCGTTTGCCATGAAGCAGAACAAGTACGACGAGCCCCGCTTTTTTTGAAATATGGTCGGATGGCCCGTTCGAGCGACGGCGCGGATGAATAGCGGCTGTTTCGGGCGATGTTGCGAGACCTGCGAGGTAAACGTGTCCTAGACTTGGGGTGAGGCTCTGGCTGGCACTGTCTATCCTCGAGAGCAGGGCGCCCAATCTATGATGGGCGTGGACCCGTCGGCCAAAATGCTGGACCCGGACATCGAATTTCCTCGACCACGTTCGACGTTGCACTACGTCGAGGACTTTCCGGGCTGCCGGAAGGTCGCCAGTTGCCTGTCGCCGGGAGGGGAATGGATCGTCTCCCGCAGGCGCGCGGCAACAGTGGATTGTGGGTCATGACCAGAATGCGGGCAAGTGCCACACGCGCTTTCTAGACGAAGATATGGTGAAGTACCATCGGACGCTGGCCGAATATGTTAGTGGGTTGATCGATCGGGGCCGGATTTCGCATTCGGGTGCTTCGAGAATCCACGGCTCCGACTGCCATGGTGCACGATAACCCAGCGCAAGAGACGAATCCCGGCGTCCGATGTTTTTGCTTGTCCAAGCCAGCCGTCGTTCATAGGGCTCTCCGGCCACCGACCGTGCGCGAAGGGTTTCCCGCCTGATGTAGCGAATCCTCGAACACCAGCAGCGTGAGGAGGCGGCCGAAGCGGCCGCGCCGGGAAAGAGAGGCTCTGCGATATGGCGCCATCGCCAGGACAGGTGCAATCCGTCAGCTTCAGCAACCAGCATACGTTTAGCAAAACGGCTGTGCCCGAAATTACTTTGCTGGCGGGACTGGGCGTGGCTGGCGACGCCCATATGGGGATTACGGTGAAGCATCGTTCCCGGGTGGCAAGAGATCCGGCTCAGCCGAATCTGCGCCAAGTTCACCTAATCCACGCCGAGTTGCTGGACGAGCTGCGCCAGAAGGGATTCGCCGTGCGGCCGGGTGAGTTAGGCGAGAATGTGACTGTCCGTGGTATTGATTTGTTGGGACTGCCCACCGGCGCTGTATTGAACGTTGGGGCGGAAGCAGTGATTCAAATCACTGGGCTCCGCAATCCATGCGCCCAAATTAATGCGTTTCAGGCTGGGCTGTTGAACGCGGTCTTGGACCGCGATCAGCAGAGCCAGGTCGTTCGCAAGGCGGGGGTCATGGCCATCGTGTTAACGGGGGGGCTGGTCTCGGTGGGGGACCCTGTACACGTCACGCTGCCCCCAGAACCACACCGTCCGTTGGAACCCGTTTAGCCGGGACGGTCCGCGCTGGTCCTATTCCGTGGTCCAGCGATGCTCCTCCGCGATGCGCCACACCAAGTCCATGGCCCGCGAGGCGGTTCTCCGCCGAGACCGTACCAATCCGAGATTCCACTCAATGGGGGGGGCCATGGATACGATGCTGATGCCGCCCTGAACTCGGCGGTGTGCCAGGCTTCTTGGAATAAAGGTAATCCCGAGGCCCGCGGCGGCCATTAGAATCAGAAATTCCCACTCGGAACTTGTCTGTACCACGTTGGGTACCGCTCCGAACCGGGCAAATTCCGCCCAAATCTTCTCGTGCAATGAAAAATCCGGGCGATACAGCAACACGCGGGCGCCGTCCAGCTCTCGCCACGCCAGGGTGGGCTTGAGCGACCAGGGGTGGTGGGATTCAACCACCATGTCGACCGGCTCATTCCATAAGGAAATTGCCTCAAGATCCTCATATTCCGACGGCAAAACCGTAAACCCCAGATCAAGCGACCCTTGGCGTACCCGCTGAACCACTTCTATCCCGCCAACCTCTTCAATCGACAGCCGAATGCGCGGATATTGTTGCCGGAAATGGATCAGGACGTCGGCCAATACCGTGGAGCTCATGATGGGAGGCAAACCGACGGAGACTTCACCGAGCTGCCCGTCTTTCAATTCCTCAAGAGCCCGTCCCAATTGATGGACACGGCCTTCCCAGTCTTCCACAAAACCGTACAGCAGGCGACCCGCATCGGTTAAGGTGACGGGATGTTGTTGCCGGTCGAACAAGGGGAGGTCCATTTCGGCCTCCAACTCTCGAATGGCTTTGCTCAGTGCCGGTTGAGACAGATACAGCGCATCGGCGGCACGGGTAAAGCTGCCATGGCGCACGATCGCCGCAAAATACCGCATCTGCCGCCACTCCATGATTAATGTCACCTCTTATAACTACAAGTTATCAATAGGATAACAACTATGTCATGGAGATATGAATACCAGCCCGGTAAATTACACGGTAGGCCATCGCGTAAGGCGGATGGACCAAGCGCCACGGGAGGGGACCTTGTGCGGGACGGACTCATCATCACATATATGGGCCTTTTGGCGACCGCCGCCACCGGAGCATTGGTGTTTTTTGGGTTTGCCTTGTTTTTGCCCTTTACCGGTCTGAGGGTTGATCGCGAGGGTCGGCCGCGGCCGGGTGTGCCGCTCAATTGGGTCATCGTCCATATCGTCTTTGCGGCGATCACCTTGGTCTTGTTCAGCCTAACTGTCTTCGCTCCGCGGGTTCTCACCTTTTAATGAATGGAGTTGAACATGAAGGTCGTTGACGTGACTTATGCGTTGTACTGCGTTACCTTTGCCACGGGCATGCTGTTCTTTATCCGGTTTGATGCGCGTCGCCGGCCTCTGCGGCGGCGGCTAATCGGTGTTCACCTGGTCATGGCGGTGGTGACGTTCATCATGATGACGTCCATATTGGCCGTTGGAGGATGGTCGTCGTCGCTTCCGACGCCACCTAAGAATCCCAAGCAATCCACGATGTGGGACTACGACCGCCAACACCGCGCTGAATATCAGGCGCATAACCACAGCTCCCTGCCCTAGATTGCCGTTAGGCAGTGGGGCAGGCGGCGATCGTTGCCGGCCCGGGGCAACGGCGGAAGGAGAAAGCCAATGCGAAGCGGATTGGTACGGCTGAAGCATGTATTCTCAGCATATGATTGGCAAGCATGGATGTACCACGGAAGGATGACGTGGCTGCAACTGATGTGGTTTATGTTGATGCTGGGCATTCTGGCCTGGTTGGATGGTTCGGCCCATTTTGTGTGGTTGGTTCCACCCTTCGCCGCGACCCTTACGATTCTGCTGTTGCTGCCCCGATCCCCCATTGCGCAGCCCATCGCCGTCGTCTTCGGTTCCACCTTGGGCGCTAGTGTGGGGACGGCTGTGTCGCTCCTGGTGCACGGGCCGTTTTATGCGGTGCTGGTTGCGGGCTTGATGGTGTTCTGGCTGCCCCGGTTGAGGATCTATCACCCGCCCGGGGTAGCCCTCTCGATGTACCCGTTGCTTCTCCACACCGGTATTGGGTTCCCCTTAGTCGTGGTGCTGCCGTTTACCTTGGTGTCGGTCGTCACCTGCAGCCTATTGAGCCGCGTGTC
>JAJZBJ010000152.1 GCA_021798975.1 Bacillota bacterium
GATTCGGTGTATTGGATTTCAGCCGGCGAAGGACCCAAGAACGAAACGGTTGGCCGCCTAGAGCGGATTTTGGCTAACCGCTGGCCCGCCCCCGGAGGTGCCCGGACGCACTAATAGCCGCTCATCGGAGGGGTGGAGGAAAAATTCATCTTTTTCGCGAATAGTGTCGCCGGGAGGGAAGAGTATGACAGATGCCAAGTCGTTTTACGCGTTTTGGCTGGAATACCTAAAAGAGCACGAGCTCTTAGCCACCCGCCTTTGGCACTTTGTTGGCACTAGTGCCGCCATCATTTCTGTACTGCTGGCGCTCATCTCTTGGAATTGGATTTATCTGCTGACTGCAGTCATCGTTTCTTACGGATGTTCCTGGATGGGGCACTTTGTGGTGGAGAAGAACCAACCCGTGACGTTTCGCCACCCCTGGTGGTCTCTTCGGGCCGACTTGCTCCTGTTTCGCTTAATGTTGACCCGGGGTCTGACGGAAGGCACCAAGACTTTCAAAATGCTGTAGAGGATTGGTTCGAGATGTTATCGATGAAGTTTGCCACGATTCCGGTCGCTGATCAGGCTCGGGCCCTGGCTTGGTACACCGAAAAGCTCGGTTGCTCCGTGGTGGAGGACGTGCCCTTCGGAAGCCGGCGATGGATTGAACTGGCCTTTCCGGCGGGAGGGTCGCACATTGTGCTGTTCACTCCGCCGGGGCTTGAGAGCCGGGTGGGGACTTTTATCGGGTTGTCCTTTACGGCCGAGGACGTTGAACAGGTCTACGAAGACATGTGTCGCCGCGGCGTGGTTTTTTTGCAGCCCCTGGAGACCGCTGACTGGGGTGGGCAACAGGCCATCTTCCAAGATTCGGAAGGAAACCAGTTCGTGTTGGCCGCCCGCTAGAGGCGCCATACAGCGCGCGAACGAGCTATCCATGAAGCCGATGCTTTTGCATCGGCTTCAGGCTTTTGCGATTGGCAATTCCCGTCCGCATAAATGCCTGCGCCGCCCATATAGATTTAGCAGGGGAGGGGCAGACATGCAGATTCGACCGTTGATGGCCGTTGTGTTGGCCGCAGGCGCGATTCTGTTGGCTGGATGCGGATACGACCCAAATGCCATCGGCAACATGCCTGGTCCAGTGCAGCAGGTACTGGACACGCCCACGTTGTCGGGAAACAACATCGCGGTCAACATCCTGAACGTGACGGGCAACCAAGGGCTCATCGGACGTGGCACCATTCCTGGCGATTACAGCTACGGTCCGGTGGAGAATGCCGGAAACAATACCTGGTATGTGGATTTCGAGGTCCCCATCGACCTCAACGGTATTGCCACCCAGATGGGCTATCAGCCGCAAATTTCGACGTCTGCCGTAGCCCCAAACAACGGCATCACATCGAGCACTGTTTCCGAAGAGGACTACGTCAACATTCTGCCATTGCCGAACTTGGCTTTCGATCGGTTGTACTTCGATCCCTACACCAAAGAAGCCACGTTTTCCTTCCAACTGAACGCCAATGGCACGATAATGGACCAATCCTGGGACGCGGTGGCGGTCAACAGCTGACGCCGAAAGGGCGCTCCGGGGTTTGGAGCGCCCTCGCGGACGGGGCGGCTCGAGAGCGCCGGGCCGCTTTTCATTTTGGAACCATCCTGGTTAAATGGAATTAATCAGGAGGGGAGATTTGTGCCAAACGACCCAGGATTCAACACCCGAGCCATCCACGTGGGGCAGGATCCCGATCCCGTCACCGGCGCGACCGTACCTCCGCTCTACTTGACCTCGACGTACACCCAGCCCGAATTTGGCCGACACCAGGGATATGAATATGGACGGAGCGATAACCCCACCCGCGGCGCTCTCGAGGAGGCCATGGCCTCCTTAGAGCAGGGGGACGGGGCGGTGGCGTTTGCCTCGGGCATGGCAGCCAGCGATGCGGTACTCCGTGCCTGCTTGGTCCCGGGAGGCCGCGTGTTGGCGGCCGAGGACTTGTATGGGGGCGTCTATCGGCTGTTGGAACGGGTTTATCGGCCCCAGGGCATCGCCATCCACTACGTGGATTTGGGTGATCTCAAGAACGCCCAGGAGGCGCTGCAACAGTTAAAGCCCCAGGTGCTGTGGCTGGAGAGCCCGTCCAATCCGCTGCTGCAGGTGCTGGACCTGGCGCGTTTAGCCGCGATGTCCCGCCAGGCGGGATGCATCCTAGTGGTCGATAACACGTTCGCCTCCCCGTACAACCAGAACCCTTTGGCATTGGGCGCCGATGTGGTGGTACACTCGACCACCAAATATATCGGCGGCCACTCCGACGTCATTGGCGGCGTGGTGGTGGCGCGCGATGCCGAAACATTGGACGCGCTGCGGTTTATCCGCAACACCACGGGTGGCACCTTGGGACCGTTTGAGGCCTGGTTGACGCTGAGAGGACTCAAAACGCTGGGGGTGCGCATGCAGCAGCATGCCGCCAACGCGGGGCGCGTGGTGGCGTTTCTCCGTGACCATCCGGCTGTGGACACGGTTTTTTACCCCTCCAACAATCCGCTGGCCCAGCAGCAAATGCGGACCTTTGGGGGCATGGTGAGCTTTACGCTCAAGACCGATGGGGATCCTCTTCCCCGCGTGAAACAGGTTCTTGAGCGGTTCCAGATTTTTTCTCTGGCCGAGAGTCTGGGCGGGGTGGAGTCGCTGGTGGGGCACCCGGCTACGATGACCCATGCGGCCTTGCCGGCCGCAGAACGGCAACGCCGCGGGGTGGTCGATGGGTTGATTCGACTCTCTGTGGGTATTGAAGATGTCCAGGATCTCATCGACGATTTGAGTCAGGCGCTGGCGCGCCCGCAGGGCTCCTGATGGCGGGCGGAAAGAATGCCTGGACGGTGCTGGGCATCCCAGCCGGGTCGCCCCCTGAGATGGTGCGGGCGCAATACTTGCGTTTGGTGCGGGTGAACCACCCGGACCGGTTCGCGGCCGACCCGGTAGAGCGCGCGCGCCATGAAGAACTCATGAAAGATATCACCTGGGCATACCAAGAAATTGTGCAGGGGCGAGCCGACGTCAAGGTGTCTCCGCCGCCGCGGGGTCCGGCTGCGCCGCCGCGCTATACGCGGACCACGGTGAATCCCCGGGATTTGCAATGCCGTCGCCATGGACGCTGGGCGGTGGGGTATTGCACCGCCTGCAATACACCGTTGTGTTCGCGCTGCGATGAAGCTTTAACCGGGTATTGTGATGCCCACCGCCCCTGGGGCGGCTTTTAGGGGGACCGACATGAGATATTGGATGGTTTTTGACATAGAGACGGTGCCGGACGCTGAATTGGGGCGGCGTTGGCTGGGTCTGCCGGCGGCCGACGGAGATGCCGACGTGCGCCGACAGATGCTCGCAGCCCGGCAAACGGAGACCGGTCACTCGGACTTTTTAAAGCCGCCTTATCATCAAGTGGCGGCGATTTCCGCGGCGTTGATTGACGGGGACGGCGTGATTCGCCGATTGGGGCCATTAGGCGACGAGGCCCATACCGAGGCCGACCTGCTGCGCCAATTTTTTGGCGTGATTGAGGAGCTGCAGCCGCGGCTGGTGGGCTGGAATACGTCCGGGTTCGACCTGCCGACACTGCTATACCGGGCCATGCGCCACCGCATCCCGACGCCCGCTTTTTACCGGGTGGGGGAACCATACCATGGATACCGCAAGCGCTACGACGAAGACTCGCACCTCGATTTAATGGATATCTTGAGCGGTTATGGGGCTTCGGCGCGGGTCAGCCTGCATGAGATGGCCATACTGTTGGGTTTTCCGGGGAAACTGGATGTCGACGGCAGCCAGGTCATGGACTTGTTCGAGGCTGGCGAAGTGGGCCGGATTCGCCGGTACTGCAGTCATGACGTGATGACAACCGTCTTGGTATTTATGGAGTATGCCTACCACCGCGGGTGGATGGATGCCGGTGTGCGAGATACGCTCATCAAGAGTGCCCGCCAGTGGATCCAGGAGGACCCTGACGTCTGGGCCCCGTTCCAAGAAGCCTGGCAGGCACTCTCCCGCGAGGCGGATCTCGCGTGAGCCATTGGGCGTTTACGGAAACGCAGCACCACCGCATAGGCGCCATTCTCCAGCGCACCTTTGGGCTTGAACAACTGCGCTCCTTCCAATCCGACGTGCTGGTGCGGCTCTTAAACGATCGCTCGGTGTTGGCCGTGGTGTCCACTGGCGCAGGAAAGTCGCTGTGCTACCAATTGCCGGCGCTGTTTTGGGACAAGCCGGTGCTGGTGATTTCCCCTTTGGTGGCCTTGATGCACCATCAGGCAGAACGCATGGAACAGTTGGGCGTGGCGGCCGCCGCCCTCACGGGCCAACTGTCGGGCGATGCCCAGCGGGGAATCTTGGATGATTGGCGCGAGGGCGCCTTGCGGCTCTTGTATGTGGCGCCGGAAAGACTCTCCGATGACCGATTGGCTAATGCACTGACCGAGACGGCTCCGGCCTTGCTGGTGGTCGATGAGGCGCATTGCATCTCCGAGTGGGGGTATGATTTTCGACCGGAATACCGCCGCATCCGCGAGTTCCGCCAACGCATCGGCAATCCGCTGTTGCTGGCCCTGACGGCGACCGCCACGGAGCGGGTCAAGGCTGACATCCGCTGGCATTTGACTGCCGGCGGGGAGCCGCTGGATTTGGTCGAGGGTCCGGTGGACCGCCCCAACCTCTATTTGGGGGTCGAAATGGCGGGGAGCCCCAAGCAGCAGCGCGAGCGTGTGCGGGATTTAGTGCGCGGCGCAGCGGGCGGAGCGATTGTCTATGCGGGAAGCCGGAAGGGAGCCGAGCGGTGGGCAAGCTACCTGGCCGCCGAGCTTGCGGAACCGGTAAGGGCCTATCATGCCGGGCTGGCTCCCGAGTGGAGGCGGCGCATCGAGCGGGAATTCGTGGACCAAGCGGTCCGCGTGGTAGCGTCCACAACGGCATTCGGCATGGGTATCGACCGGCCTGATATCCGGCTGGTGGTCCATGTGGACGTCCCCGAATCGCTTGATTCCTACTATCAAGAGATTGGCCGGGCGGGACGGGATGGGCAGCCCGCTGAGGCCCGGCTGGTCGCCTTGCCGGTCGACTTGTACCGGCGGGAGAGTTGGATCCGACGGGATAAACCGGATCCTGACTGGATCGCGACCATTATCGGGCGGCTGTCCGCGCAGGCGGACCACCGGCCTGTGGTCTGGGAGCTGGACGAGGACGACACCCAGACCGCGGTGGTGATGGCGGTGCTGCAAGATATGGGCGTTCTGGAGGTGAAGAGCGGACCGGGACTTCTCCGCGTGGTGCGCTCGAGCGAGCCGGGACTGCACGGGGAGGCCGTGCTGCATCGGCTTATGCAGTTCTGGGAGCGGCGCACCCAGCTGTTCGAGCATATGGCGGGATACGTGGAGTCGTCGACCTGCCGGCGGAAAAGGATTCTGGCCTATTACGGACAGGCGGCGCCGGCCCCCGCCCGATGCTGCGACCAGTGCGAGACTCAAGGCCATGCTACGGTCGCACGGCGTGCGGACGCACCCTTGGTCGACCGGCTTCGGGCCTGGCGGGCCCGTCATGCGGAGGCGCTGGGAGTCGAACCATTCATGATATTAAATGACCGCGATCTCATGGGGTTGGCCGCCAAGCGGCCGCTGACCCAGGACGCCCTGGCGCGTTGCCATGGTATGGGACCTAAGCGCATGGCGCGCTATGGCCAAGAGCTCCTGGGGCTGATGCAGGAATCCGGCCAGGCGGGCAATTCCGGAAGCGGTGACGAGGCCATGGACCAGACGGCAGCACAAGACCGTGCGGTATGGCTGTTCCAAGCGGGCGTTCCCTGGGAGCGGGTGTTGGAGGATGTGGGCCGCAGCGACAGCACCGTGCGGGGCTATTTTATCAATTGGGTGGCTCGGTCGGGGGAAGCCGAATGGACGCATTATCTCGCCCGTTGGTTTAGCTCGGAAGAGTATGCCGAAATGGCGGAACTGATGGAGCGAGTCGGGGACGGCCGTCTGCGCCCGCTCTATGAGGCGGCCAGCGAACGATATCGCTTCGATCAATGGGATGTGGCACGGGCCGTTTTCCGCCGCAAGCACGTGCTGCAAGCGGAAGACGGGAGCCGGGGGGGTGTGGGATTTGTGCTTGACGGACGGCGTGGTGCGGCTCAGCCGTTGGGATCCCGCAAGCGGTGATGTGGCTGAGGCCGCCGCCTGGTACGGAGATCCGGATGTGCTGTACTATTCGGAAGGCGCCGACGCGCAGCCATTTTCGGCTGAGCGGGTGCGGAACATGTACCGCATCCTCAACGAGATCGGCGAACTGTACTTAATCGAAGTCCAGCAGAACGGCCAGTGGACGCGGATCGGGGACGTGACGCTGGCCCCCCATACGCTTCCGATCGTGATTGGGGACGCTCGATGGCGGTCGCGCGGAGTAGGGTCCCGGGTTCTGAGACTGCTGATTGGCCGGGCCCGGGAACTGGGATGGACATCCTTGACCGCCAAAAACATATGGATGGACAACGTGCGGAGCCTCCGCCTGTTTGAGTCCGTCGGCTTTCGCCAGGTGGAGTCGGGCGTGGATGCCGCAGGGCGTCCCTATGGCCGGTATGTCCTTGTCCTGGAGGAGTAGCCGGGCGGCCGGGGTTGTGCGCGTGGGACACCGCGCCCCGCGATTGTCGTAGAGGAGTCCGCGAGCCGGGTGGATCGATGGTTGGATGGGTCAGAATGCGTTGGCAATTACCATGCCGGGTATCTGGCCCTTTTTTTGTTGGGCAAATTTGGATAGATCTCCGAGAAAGTAGATATTGCAACAGTTTTTGGCTCCATTAAAGCATATAAAACCACTCAGAATTTTTAATGAGGGCCGAATGGACCATGATTCAGGTCCATTCGGCGCACTCGTACGGTGCCGTAAAACCTTAACATGACTTTGTAATCGTTTCGTTGGGAGCATAGACAAAATACCCCGGCGGGTTTACGTT
>JAJZBJ010000153.1 GCA_021798975.1 Bacillota bacterium
CAAAGAACACCCGCTGCCCAGTCGGGCGCGAGTATTGTTTCGTTCTCTGCAACTTTTCTGCAACATCGGGGTCTTCCGCAACATCGCCGATCCCCGAAAGCCTTGATATAACTGGAGCTGGCGATGGGACTCGAACCCGCAACCTGCTGATTACAAATCAGCTGCTCTACCGATTGAGCTACGCCAGCATTCCTTCTGCAGGTTAAGATTATAACATGGACGGCGGCTATCCCTCAATCCCCGTATCCTTGACAAACTTTATCCCACTAACTATTATGCTTAGTATAACCAAACCTTTAGGAGATGCTACATAATTGTCGACACAGCATCCGACCACTGAGGAAGCCTTGCAAAAGCTTATGGCCATACAAGAAAGCGCTGCGTCCCTATTTTTGGAACGACGCGCTGATCGCGATCCGGGCCAGCCGACCCGGATGCAAACCTTCGTTTTGCGCACCATCTTAGAACGCGGCCCGTTTTCCGTGTCGGAACTGGCTGAGCTCCTCAATGTTTCGGTTCCCACGGCCAGCCAACTGGTCAACACCATGACCGAACATGGATGGCTTCTGACGGCGGTGTCTCCCCAAGACAGGCGGCGCCATGAAGTGCGTCTTACGGAATATGGTACCCAATTGTTGCGCGAACGCATGCAAAAACGTCTAGGTCGTGTCCGCCGCATGCTTGACCGCTTAAGCCCGGAGGAGCGCGGCACGCTGGTTTCGATATTAGACAAAGTCGTAAAGGTGTGGACGTCCACAGAGGATACGGAAGGGAGTTCCCCAAATGGCGATTGAACGTGTCGAGACTACGGCACTCATCCAAATTAAAGATTTGTCCCGCACCTATGGCGAAGGACCGGCCACGGTCCATGCTTTGCGGGGGATTAATTTGAACATCCAACAGGGCGAAATGGTCGCGCTCATGGGCCCGTCGGGCAGCGGAAAATCCACGTTGATGAACGTCTTGGGTTTGTTCGACCGGGCCACGAGCGGCAGCTACACCTTGGGCGGCCAAGACATGACGCGGCTCACGGGACGCCAGCAGGCCAACCTGCGCGGCCGCCGCATCGCCTTTGTCTTTCAGGGCATTCACTTGCTGCCCCGCTTGACCGCCCTCTCCAACGTTGAACTGCCGATGTCCTACGCCCGCATGTCCGCGTCTCAGCGCAAGGACGCAGCACTGAACGCGCTGCGGTTGCTGGGCGTCGATCAGTTGAAAGATCGCTATCCCAGCCAAATGTCGGGCGGCCAGGCCCAGCGCGTAGCCATCGCCCGCGCCATCGCACCAGGCCCCGACCTGCTCTTAGCCGACGAACCCACCGGAGCGCTGGACCGCAAGTCCGGGACGTTGGTGCTGGAGGCATTCCAATCCCTCCACCAGGAGACGGGCGTGACCATTGTCATCGTCACGCACGACCCTTATGTGGCCCAGCACGCAGAGCGCATTATTGCTTTGGAAGACGGGCAAGTGCTAAGTGACACGCGCGTCGAGGAGCGGCTCATCGCCCATCATGAGGACGAGCCGTCGAAGGGAGAACAATCGTGAACACCTTTGCCATCGCCTGGGACTCCATCTGGCATCACCGCACCCGGAGCTTTTTGACCGCGCTCGGCATTATTATCGGGGTGTTCGCTGTGGTGACGCTGACGTCGCTCGGCAGCGGCGTGCAGCAATATGTCAATCAAAAGTTTGCGGGAATCGGCGCGAACCTCATTACGGTGGCACCCGCCCTGCCGACCTCGCATTCGCACAGCCGCCACCGCTCCCACCCGGTCGGAAACGGCGCGGCCTTCCAAGCGGTGCCGAGTACGTTGACGGCGAAGGATGTCCATGCCCTGGATCACAGCGGAACGAAAGCGCTCCGTTCGGCCGCGGGCGTCGTCACCGTCCCGATGCTGATTGCCAAAGGCACGACCAGCAGCTCGGCCGGCATCATGGGTGTCTCCTACCCGTATTACGGCATGCAGCGTATGACCGCCAAGGCCGGGAGCCTTAAGGGATCCGGCGTAGTGCTGGGTTCATCGGTTGCGCACGACCTGTTTGGGAAATCATCCGCGCTGGGGCAGCACGTGACCATCGGCACGAAGACCTTCACGGTGACCGGGGTGTTGAAGTCGGTATCGGGGGCACCGGGATCCGATCCCAATAACACCGCTTACTTGCCCCTGTCCACCGCGATGGCGCTCTCCAACCAAACTACCGTCTCGGAAATTATTTTAGCGGCTTCTTCCGCCCAAAACGTCAACCACGCGGTGACTATCGCCAACCGCATTCTAGCCAAGAGCCACCCGAGCCACAATTATCGGATTATCACCTCCCAAGAAATCTTAAAGACCGTCACGAGTACCACATCAGTCATTACCGACTTCCTGGCAGGAATCGCTGGTATCTCCCTCTTGGTCGGCGGCATCGGCATCATGAACATCATGCTGGTAACCGTGAGTGAACGGTTTCGCGAGATTGGGATTCGCAAAGCACTGGGCGCCCGCGACGGCGACATCTTAGTCCAGTTCTTGACCGAATCAGTGCTGCTGGCCGTGATTGGCGGCGCCGTGGGCACCATCCTGTCGGGTCTGGCCACGCACATCCTCGGCAAGGCAGTCGGCATTCCGGCTGGGCTGACCGTGGGTTCCGTGGCGACGGCTGTGCTCTTCTCCATCGGGGTAGGCGCCGTCTTCGGCGTGCTCCCAGCCCTGCGGGCCGCCCGTTTGATGCCTGCCGAAGCGCTGCGCACCGACTAGCGAGAGGGGATCCGCCGGGCCCGGGGAACACCTCCCCGGGCCCGCCCTCTATAATTACCCGACGTGGTGCAATCGCACTTCCTCAAAGTCGTGCGGACTCATCCCGCCGCGCACCACCATGTCCTGCAACGACCGCCGTGGATCCCATCGATTTTCGCGCGCTTCTTTATAGGGAGAAAAAGCCCAGACTATCACCAGCCATGCCGTGAATAGAATTGCAACTCCGCCAAACCCCACCGCCATGCGCCTCCCTTGAACTCTCATTACAGCCAGCGTCCCCATTCCTCGCGGCTCCTCACATCTACGGTAATCCGCAGCCACCCGAGACTGCAGGGGCTCATCGCCCCCCAAATGAGGTCCATTGGATCCTCCCGGGCGATATGGATGGGCCTTCCTGTTGTGGGTGGTTTCGCCGATTCAGGGAAGAGAATGTTTTCCCAAAAATGGCCCAGTTCCTGTCGATTGGGAAAGGATTTTGTGCGGCCGACCCCGAATAGCTCTCTGCTATCTATAACCAAGTGAGGGATTGTGATGCTGAATCAGGCCTCCTTAGGGTCTAATCCGCTTGATCCGATTCAGTCAGAACTCAAAGCCATCATCGACAGTATGGAACGCACCGTCGTGGGAAAGCGGACCATTATGGAATATCTGGTCACCGCCATCCTGGCCGGCGGCCATGTGCTATTGGACGATGTGCCTGGGGTGGGAAAGACCACCATGGCGAAGACATTGGCCAATACCATGAATCTGTCGCACAAGCGGATTCAGTGCACGCCCGATCTGTTGCCGTCGGACATTACCGGCGTGACCATTTTTAACCCGGGACTCCAACGGTTTGAGTTTCAACCCGGGCCAATTTTTGCGCACCTGGTGCTGGCGGACGAGGTCAATCGCACGTCGCCGCGCACCCAAAGCGCCTTGCTTGAGGTAATGGAAGAGGGACAGGTCACGGTCGACGGGGAAACCCACCAGGTCGAGGGCCCGTTTCTGGTCATCGCCACGCAAAACCCCATCGAATACGAGGGGACCTTTCCGTTGCCGGAAAGCCAGCTTGACCGATTCCTGTTCCGCCTTACCATCGGCTATCCGTCCGTGGACGAAGAGGTTCAGATTATGACCCGCTCCGATCGGCCCGCACCCGTAGACACCGAGCCGGTCATTTCCCGAGAGCGCCTGAAAGAACTCATGCAGGATGTCTCCGCGGTGCACGTCTCGCCAGCGGTACGCCACTACATCGCGGAAATCGCCTACGCGACCCGCAATTCGAACCGCATCTATTTGGGAATGAGCCCCCGCTGCACATTGGCCTTATATCGCGCGTGCCAGTCCTGGGCGCTCCTGCACAGCCGCAGCTACGTGGTGCCCGACGATGTGCTCACCCTGGCGCCCCATGTTGTGGAACACCGTTTGATTCTAGCCCGCAGCGGGAGCAATCCGAGTCCCGACCTGGTGCACGAAGTGTTCCAAGCGGTTCTCAGCAGCGTGCCGATACCGGCCGCCGAAACGCCATGATCCGTCTCCGCTGGCCGCCGCTTCTCGCGGTGGTGCTGGCGGTCTTGCTTTTTGCCATCTATGAAGGCGGGGCCTTGGCCTGGCATCTGTTTGGCTTCATTGCTGTCCTGGCCGTCATGGCCTCAGTGGTAAAGTTCGCGCCATGGCATCCCATCCGCCTCTCCCGCAGCGTCGCGTCCGGCCCGCATCGGGCCGGAGACTCGGTCACCGTTGCCTTAACCCTGTCCACCGCCGCACGCTGGCTGTGGCCGCACCTCGTTGTCGAAGACCAATTGCCGCCTAATCTCAACCAAAAACCGCCACGTTTTGTCATCAGCCAATTATCGTCCCAAGAGACGCGCCTGACGTACGACATCCCCCATCTGCCGCGGGGGATACACGCGCTCGACACCGTTCTTTTGACGGCTGGCGATGCCTTTGGCTTGGTCGATCGGAGGCTGATTTTGCACGCCCCGGAAGACATCGTGGTATGGCCCACCACGGTGTCCCTAGGCGTCAATGCGGTGTTTGGAAGAATCGGCCAGGGCGAGCGCCGCGAGCGCCGCCCCCGCCACGAGGAGTCCTCCCAACTACGGGGCGTACGCGAATATGTGAGCGGCGACCGGCTGTCGCGCATTCATTGGAAGTCCTCGGCGCATACCGGAAACTTTAAGGTTAAGCAATATGAAACAGCCACCGCGGCGGACGTCACCATCGTGCTGGACCGGGCCAGCCACTTTGCCACCGCTGATGATTGGGAGCTCGCACTGTCCACCGCCGGCTCCCTCTTAGAGTGCGGTGCGTATGCTGAACAATCCATCGGACTCGCCGTGGTCGACCGTCCCGATGCCCACTTTTCCCCCGCGCCGGGCTCCGGGGCTCTGCGGGAAATGATGAATTTTCTGAGCCAGCTGCCCTATCAAAGTCCCGTGGAGCGCGCGGTCTGGGCACGCTGGGGCGACACCCAGCTTATTGTGGTAACAAGTGCCGACAAGATGGACGAATGGCGGAGTCAAGCCGATTTACTCATTCCCATCGGCCTCGAGGGACTCCAGCATCTCAGCGATCTGCCCCGACGGCTGAGCCCGCTGACGGCGGAAGGCGGTGGACGACGGTGACCGCGCGCGTCTTTCCGGCGATTATGCTGGGACTGTGGATGTCTGCGCTATTTTGGCCCTTCAGCCATGCCGGCGGCTACATGCATGCCGACATATTGGCCTTTTTGCCGTTGGCCCTCGCCACGGCCGAAATCTGGCGCCGTTGGCCGCTGAAGATTCTCCACTGGCTGGCGGTCCTATATCTGGGATTGTCGCTGACCTGGGAAACCTGGGCTAGTTGGCGCTGGCTGTCGCTGGTGATCCGCGGCGGGATTCGCACGCTTTTGGTCCTGCCTGTGAGCCAGTGGAACCAGATGAATGCCCACCTGGCCGCGCCGCTCCTGCTGGGGGGCGGATTCTTGGGTTGGCTGTTGTTCCGACAATGCCGGAACTATTCTCAGGCCGTCTCCCTCTTCGTATTGGGCACCGTCGTGATTGTGCTCAACAAAATCCTCTGGAATTTACCGGCCCAAGGTCCGCTGGCGGCATACCTGGCCGTTGGTTTAACGGCCTTGGCGTATTACCATCGCCAGCGGCTGGCCGTGGGATCCACCCCTTCGCCCGGCATCAGTCGGCGCATCGCGGGGCTATGGACGGCTATTCTGTTCCTGCCGCTGGCCGGCGGTTGGGTTATGCCATCCCATCGGGCGTCCGATCCGTTCGGCATTTGGCATAATGATGTGCTCCCGCTATTGCAGAACCTCGGTACCGCCAGTACCGGCTATGGGCCCGGGGTCACGGACATCGGCCATTCCCTGGTCCCCAACCGCCAACCGGTTTTTCTCGCCAAAACCCGCCATCTGCACTACTGGCAGGCGGCCGTATACGACCACTTCAACGGCACCCGCTGGTCCAACTATGGCCCCACCGGACTGGTCTACTCCACCATGGCCAATGACATTGGGATCCCGCTGATCCCCAGCTATTTTAACAATGTCGGACAGGCTTCCACCGTGAACGCGCGGATTATCGATTTGACCGCCAAGCCGTTTTCGACCCTTTTCTATACCGGGCTGCCCATCAACTTCTCCGTCGCCACAACGGTGCACTCGCAAGCCGACCGCTTTGCCGCTTCGGCCAACCAGTACAGCCTCACAGCCCTGGAGCCTCGATACGACAAGTCGCTGGTGCAGAATACCGGATTCAACACACCGCCGCCGGGACTCAGCCCCGACCTGCAACTGCCCGCGTCTCTGTCGCCGAAGGTTGGGCAGCTCGCTCAGCAAATCACCGTGGACGCCAACGGCCCCTGGCAGGCGGCCTTGGACATCAAGCAGTATCTTGACGCGCATTACCAGTACTCCTACCACGTGACCCCCAGCCACGGCAACGTCGTCAACCACTTCCTGTTCCAAGACCGGCAAGGGTATTGCGACCAGTTCTCGACGACCTTCATCATGATGATGCGCACGCTCAAGGTGCCGGCCCGCTGGGTGGTCGGGTACGCGCCCGGCACCGTCAACGCAGCCCGGCACGGGTACCTGGTTCGGGCCGTGGACGCCCACTCCTGGGCCGAAATTTGGATTGACCAAGTCGGCTGGGTACCTTTTGACCCAACGCCCGGATTCAGCTTTCCCATCTCATATCTGCCGCATCAGGCGCTAGCGGCCAAAGTCCCCGCGACTGTGGCG
>JAJZBJ010000154.1 GCA_021798975.1 Bacillota bacterium
CCGTCGTCGACCGGTTTAGATATAAATTGCCCACGTAAAACTGGTCGCGGGCCTGCGCCAGGCGTTCAGGAGAGCGCGAGAACACGGCGCCGGTCAGCGCGTATTCGCTCTGGTTGGCCAGTTGGATGGCCTGGTCGTACGACTCCGCTGCGGCCACCGCCAGCACGGGGCCAAAAATCTCCTCTTGGAACAATAGACTGGTCGGGTCGACATCTGCGACCACGGTCGGCTCAAAGTACCAGCCGTTCCGTTCCATGCGCTTCCCGCCGGCCAAGAGCCGGCCGTGGCTCGCCCCTGTACCAACCGATTGGCTCATGCGTCCGAGGGCTGCCTCGGTGATGACTGGGCCGAACAAGGCATTGTCCTTGGGCAGTCCGGCTTGGCGTGCCCACTGGCCCGCGCGCTCAACCAGCCCTTCCAGGAAAGTCTCATAGACCCCGCGCATGACAACGGCCCGCGAGGTCGCCGAGCACTTTTGTCCTTGATACCCGAACGCGCCCATCGCCACTTCGTCCATAGCCCATTCCAAATCGGCATCATCCGCCACGATAGCCGCATTCTTGCCGCCCATTTCGGTCATGACCCGCCGTAAGGCCAACTGCCCGGGAACCACGCCGCTGGCCTGGTGATAGATGCGGGTACCCACCTCGCGGGACCCCACGAAGGCCACGAATCGGACCACGGGATGGGTGACAAGGCGCGGCCCGAGCTCGGCCCCGGAGCCGCTCACCACGTTGACCACCCCCGGAGGGAGACCCGCTTCTTCGAGAATGGCCACCAGCTGATACGCCAGCACAGAGGCCTCTTCAGCCGGCTTGAATACCACGGTGTTGCCGGCGGCCACTGCCGCCAGAATCATGCCTAAGGGCAGAGTCGTGGGGAAGTTCCACGGTGAAATAACCACCCCGACCCCCAGTGGCCGATAGCGGTACTGGTTGAACTCCGAGGCCAAAGGCTGGATGGACTTGCCTTCCATCCATTCTTGCACCTGGCGGGCATTCCATTCGAAGTGGTCGATAGCCTCCGCCACCTCGCCGTCCCCTTGGCTGAAGCTCTTGCCAACCTCTAGGGCCACCCACGCCAACATCTCACGACGACGCTGGCGGAGGAGAGAGCCCGCCCGCAGCAGGAGGGCGGCTCGATCCCACACCGGCACCCGAGACCACGAAGAAAACGCCTGCGCTGCCGCCTCGACAGCGCGGTCCACATCAGTCACCCCAGCCGCCGCCACTTCACCCACGACCTCATCGGGATTGGCCGGATTGCGGGATGGAAACCAACGGCCGGTCTCCACCCGCTCGCCGCCGATAATGAGGGGATAGCGGCGGCCCAGACGGCCTTCCACCGCGGCTACTGCCATCTTCATGCGCTCCTGCTCCGCCGCATCGGAGAAGTTCAGAAACGGTTCATTCTCAAAGGCGAACAGTCCCATTAATGCGTCCCTCCTACCACCCCGCGGATGATATCGACCAGTTCCTTCAGGGCTGCCTCAAAGACCGCCTGGTCGATGTTGAGCGGGGGCATCAACCGAATAACTTCGTGGCGAAGACCTGCCGGATGCACGATCATGCTGCGCCGGAGTCCCTCCTCCATCACGGCTGTGACCATGGACTCACCACGTTCCGCCTCGAATTCGACCGCCACCATCAATCCTAGTCCGCGTACGTCCACAACCCCGGGCAGGTCCTGCAAGGGCTTGAGCGCGTCGAGCGCGAAGGCGCCCAGATCCCGGGCGCGTTCCACCAGGTGCTCCTGGTGCATGACTTTGAGCGCTGCCAACCCAGTTGCCGCGGCCGCCGGATTCCCGCCGAAGGTGGTTCCGTGAGTCCCCGGAGCCCATCGCGCCATCAGATCCTTCCGTGCCGCCATGGCAGAGATGGGCAGTCCGCCCCCCAACGCCTTGCCAAGAATGACGATGTCTGGATGGATGTTGGCGTGCTGGTATGCGAACCAGCGGCCCGTACGGCCCATGCCCGACTGCACTTCGTCCACCGCGAGAAGAATGCCGTTTTTCTGGCACAGTTCAGACAGCCACGGCAGGAATCCCGCTGGCGGGATGACATAACCGCCCTCCCCTTGGACGGGCTCGACGACAATGACGGCCACCTTCGACGGATCAATTTCGTCTGCGAACAGGGTCATCAACTGTTGTTGCGTGTGGGCTAGAGCCGCCTCTGACGTCAGCCCTAAGCGGGTCGGGGCGGGATAGTCGACGTGGTAAACCATGGGTACGAGCGGTTCATAGGCACTCCGGTACTTGGCGTTGGACGCGGTCAAGCTGAGGGACCCATAGGTCCGTCCGTGAAAGGCGCCGCGGAACGCGATAATGCCGGCCCGCCCGGTCGCCGCGCGGGCCAGCTTCAAAGCCGCCTCCACCGCTTCAGTTCCCGAATTCCCAAAGTAGACCGGATAGCCCGGCTCGGTAATAGCTTGGATGGCCTCGGCGAATTCGACGACGATATCCTGGTAGCCGAGGCCGTTGTATAAGTGCAGGTACTTTTGGGCCTGTTTCTGCAGCGCTTCCAAAATGGCGGGGTGGCCGTAACCCAATACGTTGACGGCTATGCCCGTCATTAAATCGAGATAACGGCGGCCAGAGCGGTCAATGAGATATGACCCTTCCCCGCGGTCAAATTCCAGGGGCGTCTCGAGCGGCACAACGCCGGCGATTGCCTGTTGATGGCGTTCCTTCAAATCCATCGTTTGTCCCTCCGTTCCATTTTTGTGCGTCGCTGAACGAATACGCTGTCGTGCTGAGTGGTAGTGCTTCGCCGCGTTTTTATGGGTTCCTTCCTTTCCCTAGCGCCTGGCGACGCTCTTTCTCGGCCGGGGCTCATTGACGGCCTGAAAAGCATTTGTCATGATACTGCGATGAGGAGGAGAGGCTCATGCAAGGTCCCACAGATATTAGCAGCGATCGGCACATACCGCGCTACTTTATCCAGTCGCTTGAGAAGGGGCTTAAGCTCTTGCAAGCCTTTAACCGCGAACACCCCTCGATGACCCTGACAGAGCTGGCTGCCGCTTTAGGACTGCCTAAGGCTGGCACCCAACGTATCCTGCGCACCCTGGTGGATCTCGGGTTTGTCCAGCAGTTGCCCGGCAAGCGCTATGGTCTGGGCGTCATGTCACTCGATCTGGGCCACCGCTACTTGGCCACTCTCAACATCCCCGCCATCGCCCAACCCTTCATGCAGGAACTGGTCACGCGCACTCAAGAAACGGTCAACCTCGCCATCCACAGCGGATCCGAGGCCGTCTACGTGGCCCGAATCGCGGCGGCGCCCCGCATTGTTTCCATCAATCTTGAGGTCGGCACCCGGCTTCCGCTGTACTGCACCGCGCTCGGAAAAGCCCTGCTGATGGATCGCTCCCGTACTGATCTGGAATCAATTCTGGGGGCGTCCCCTTGGCCCGCATTTACCCCGAAAACGAAGACTAATGCCGATGCCCTATTTCAGGATCTGGAACTGGCCCGGGTCAGCGGCGTCGTCCTCAACGACGGCGAGCTGGAAATGGGACTCCGTTCCATTGCTGCCCCCATCCGGGACTTGACGGGAACCATCGTTGCCGCCATGAACGTATCGACTAACGCGTTTCGCGTGCCGCTGGAAACCATCACCGGTCCCATGCGGGATGCCCTCTTGGAATCGACCCGGCAAGTCAGCGCTGCGCTGGGTTACTCTGCATCCCCCAACCGCCGCTGAATCCCAAAAAACCGACGCTTGCCGCGTTATCCCAGATCCCATCTCAATCTTGTCGGAGGCGCTCTCGTCACCGCCGTCAGACCCCACGGGTTAATCGTTTGTTAGTATCGCTTAGCGATACTCGAGTTCCGCTCACATACACGAAATTCTCCGTCGCCGAGGGGAATTCCTGCGACAATGCAATCTAGAAAAAATTTTTGTGAAAGTCCGTACAACGATAAACGGCTATTCGCCTTGAGCCGTTGACCGATGCTCCGAGTCATGGCAACGTAGGAAGAAAGCCCTTCCTTGGAGGAATACATAATGTCCGATCGTCTCAGCATTTTTGGCGACGCCCATTCTTATCCAAACCCGTCCCGTCGGACGGTGGTCTACGGGCGGCGCGGCATGGTCGCTACAGCCCAGCCTTTGGCTGCCCAAGCCGGTCTGTCGATTCTCCAGCAAGGCGGCAATGCCATTGATGCCGCGATAGCGACGGCCGCCGCCTTAACGGTGGTGGAGCCGACGTCCAACGGCATCGGCGGCGATGCGTTTGCGATTCTCTGGACCCAGGACGGGCTGAATGGCTTAAACTCCAGCGGATTTGCCCCCGCGCGTTTGACGGCCGATTGGGTTCGCAGCCAGGGCTTCGACGCCATGCCGCACTATGGCTGGAGTCCGGTCACGGTTCCGGGCGCCCCCGCTGCCTGGGCCGCCCTATCGCGACGTTTCGGCCGCCTCCCGCTCGAGGTGACGCTCAAACCCGCGGTGGATTTGGCGCGAAACGGACACCCCGTGGCCGCCTCGGTTTCGTATTTCTGGGATGCGGCGGCGCAGCGCTTCCAAGAGGTCCTGAAGGGACCGGAGTTTGAAGAGTGGTTCCGGGTGTTCGCCCCCGGGGGCCGGGCACCGGCGGCCGGTGAGATGTGGCGTTCCCCGTCGCACGCCGACACCTTGGAAGAGATCGGACGGACCGGGGCCGAGTCGTTCTATCGCGGCCGCCTCGCGGAAGCCATTGCCCGGTTCGCTCAAGAGACCGGAGGCGTGATCTCGCAGGATGATTTAGCCCGTTTCAAGCCCGAGTGGGTTAAGCCGCTATCCGTCAATTACCGCGGGTTTGACGTCTGGGAACTGCCCCCTAACGGCCAAGGCCTAGTCGCTTTGATGGCCCTTAAGATGCTGGCCGGCCTCAAACCCACCTCAGACGCGGAGCGCATCCACTATCAAATCGAAGCCTTGAAGCTGGGATTTGCCGATGCCCACGCTTACATTGCGGACCCCCGTTACATGCCCTGGCCGGCCGAAGAGTTTCTGAGCGATGCCTATATCGATGGCCGCCGGGCGCTGATCGGCTCCGAGGCCCAACTGCGGCAGGCGGGCACCCCGGTTCCCGGCGGAACCGTATACTTGGCCGCGGCTGATGGCGAGGGCAACATGATTTCCTACATTCAAAGCAACTACGCCGGATTCGGTTCGGGTGTGGTTGTTCCCAATACTGGGATCGCGTTGCAGAACCGCGGTGAGCTCTTCTCGTTGGACGAAGGCCACCCGAACTGCCTCCAGCCGGGCAAGCGGCCGTTTCATACCATCATTCCAGGATTCCTGACGCAAGGCGGCCGGCCTGTAGGACCTTTTGGGGTCATGGGCGGGTTCATGCAGCCGCAGGGACACGTACAAGTCATGAGCAACGTGCTGGAAGACCACATGAATCCCCAAGCCGCTCTGGATGCGCCCCGCTTTTATTGGCAGGCTGACAACCGGGTGGTGGTGGAGCACACCATGCCTCCTGAAATCATCAAAAATCTGCGTGCACGGGGGCACGAGATCGAGATCGCGCCGCATGCAGGTCCGTTCGGACGCGGCGAGATTATCTGGCGCACCGAGGACGGTGTGCTGATGGGAGGCACCGAGCCGCGCGCCGATGGCACGGTGGCCGTTTGGTAGACACCCGCTGCACGGGTTGCATCGACGGCCTGGACAGGTTCCGGATACCCATCGGAACCTGTCCATCAATTTTTGATGCCTTCACCCTCGAGAATTGACGTGAGGGCCGCAGGCAACACCGCCGACCGTTGAGGAGAGAAGCGGTACCGATAGCCAAAAAGTTCGATGTGATTGTCCAGCTGAGACCAGTAACGCCTGGACATGCCCGTAACGCGGCTCCCACCGACGTTAGGTGACTATGCGGCGCAACTCATTCAACAAACCGGACATCCCGGCGGTCAAGCCCGCCAACGACTGTCATTTCCGCGTAAACGCCTATTCTGCCGCCATCGTGTTCGCGGAGAACGCTACCAGTCGGGTGACCGGGGGAAAGGCGAGCGCGCAACGCCTGAAATACCGCTGCGGAGGCGGGTCAAGTCGCCCGCGTCTACCGCGCCTGATGCTGCGATCGGTTGATCGCGGGTCAGGTGCCACTGACAGGCTCTGCTGAACAGTTAGAGATCTTCCATGGTTTCCTCGGGCACTAGGACCCCCAGCCAACGGGCTGCAACGCCCGTGGTGCTGGCCTGGATAAGAATAGTCAGCAGGATGGCGAGAAAAGTGATGGCGGCGACAATCTTCCCTCCGGCCACGCCACGGGCGACCACCATCCCGGCCAAAGCTGCGGGAATGACCCCCGTTTCCCGCACCCAAAACATGAAACCCAATTCACGCCTCTGCCACTGTGCGCGGCGGTCTGGGAGCATGGAGGCGAGAACCGCCATGGGACGCCCCACAATCATGAACAGCCCCACGACGGCCAAACCGCCCCATAGGTAACGGTGCACTAAACCGAAATTCACCTGCGCCCCCAGCAAGACGAAAATTGCCATGCGCATCATAAAGGTGATGACATTGTAGAAATGGTGCACGTTGGCTTCCGTATGCGGCTCGAGACTCCAGCCGAAGGCGGGGCCGTTGCCGGCAATAATGCCGGCCACGAAAGCTGCCATGAACCCGCTGGCATGCAGAGCCACCGCACTGGCATAGGCGCCAATGGCAGCCACGAAGAACACCATCGAGCCGAATTCATAAAATAGGCCCCACGCTCGGCGGGACACCAAAACTAATACCGCAATTCCGAAAGCTAGGCCGATGACAATGCTAAGGCCTGCCGACTCCACAAACGTCAAGGCGGCGGAACCCCAATGCAAGGCGCCGCCCGCTGCGCTGGCCGCCAACAGGGTAACGACCAGCACGGTACCAGTGGCGTCGTTGAAGGCAGACTCAGAT
>JAJZBJ010000010.1 GCA_021798975.1 Bacillota bacterium
TGAGAACGCGCAGGCACTCGCGGATGGCCTGCACCCGATCGGCTTCCTCCAGCAAATGATACAAGGGTCCAAGCGCCAGCACGGTATCGAATGTTCCATCGCCAAAGGGTGTGAGATGGCGGGCATCAACGTGGACATAGCCTGCCAACGAGGTTTTCTGCTCCTCCGCCTTCGTTTGGGCAAAGCGGAGGTTTTCCTCTGCCAGGTCGGCTAAGGTCACACGGTGGCCCAACCGGTTTAGCGCCAAGGCATAGCGGCCCGGTCCCCCGCCGAGGTCGAGAACGGTCTGACCCGGGGACATGTAGCGCTTGAGATGGTGCATGGTCGTGGCCCACTCAAAGACGTGGGTGTCGAGCCGACGCCACTCCCGCTCCGGATCTTGGTTGTAGTACGCCGCGACTTTAGACATGGATAAGGCCTCCACCAGTCGGTTATCGAGACCAGTGTACCACGCGGTGGACGACGGCCCGTGGGCTGGCAGTGCGAGAGGCATACGCTACACTGGATAGAGAGAAGGGGAGAGGCCGGGGCTATGACATTTGTCCTGCTGTTTGGTCCGCAAGCGGTCGGGAAAATGACCGTGGGTGAGGAGTTGGCCGCCCTGACGGGCTTCCGCCTGTTCCACAACCACATGACCATCGAGCCTCTCTATGCCATATTTGGGGATGCTCCGCAAACCTGGCGTCTTTCCAATGCGTTCCGCCAGGCCATCTTCGAAGCAGCTGCTGGAAGCTCCCCTTTGCCCGGACTCATCTTCACCTATGTCTGGGCCTTCGATTTGGCCGCTGATTGGCAGTATGCCCACGATGTCACGGCCATCTTCGAAACCGGGGGCTGGGACACCGTATGGGTGGAACTGGAGGCGGACATGGCGACCCGCTTGGTCCGAAACCGCACCCCGCATCGATTGGAGGCCAAACCCACGAAGCGCCATGTGGCGTGGTCGGACCAGGAGGTGAAGATGACATCGGACACTCACCGGCTCAATTCGCGGCCTGGTGAAATCCAGCACCCGCACTATTTGCGCCTGGAGACTACCGACATGGCGCCGAACGATGCTGCGCGGGCTATTTGCCGCCGGTTTGGTTGGTTGAACGAATAGGATGGGGAGTGGGCCAAGTGACCCAATATGGATTCGAAGAAGAACTGAAAATCTATCTGCGCGCCGATCCGGGCGCCCGTCTGCCGATTGGCGTTGATGGCTGGCGCGCACGGGCTCAGGAGGTACTCGCCCCCGGCCCTTGGGGATACCTCGAGGGATCCGCGGGCGCCGAGGACACCGCCGCGGAAAACCGGCGGGCCCTTGAGCGGTGGCGGATTCGCCCGCGCTTCGGCAGAAATGTGGAGGACCGCGACCTGAGCGTAACGCTCTGCGGACAGACGTGGTCCAGTCCCTTGCTCATCGCGCCACTGGGCGTGCAGTCCATTTTGCATCCCGAAGCGGAGCGGGCCACGGCTCGGGCGGCGGCGCGTCTCGGCATCCCGTTTGTCTTGAGCACGGTGTCTTCGGTCTCCATGGAGGAGGTCGCCCGGGAGATGGGGGATTCTCCGCGCTGGTTCCAACTCTATCCGTCTCGCAGCCGAGAGGTCATGGAGAGCTTGGTGTCCCGGGCGGAAGCGGCAGGCTACAGTCTCTTGGTGGTGACCATGGACACCACCATGCTGGGCTGGCGGGTGCGCGATCTTCAAAACGCCTACCTGCCATTCCTTGAGGGTGCCGGAATCGCCAATTACGTGACAGACCCCGCATTCCGCCGGATGCTGAAACCCCCCCCCGAAGAGGACCTAGCGGCCTCAGTTCAGACCTTCTTATCCGTTTATGTGAACCCTGCATTCAACTGGGAGGATTTGGCCGGTATCCGCCGCATGACTCGGCTGCCTATGGTGGTCAAGGGGCTGACGCATCCCGACGATGTGCGCCGGGCGCGGGATGCTGGCGCGGATGCGGTGGCGGTCTCCAATCACGGCGGCCGCCAAGTGGATGGTGCGCTCGGCGCGCTCGATGCATTGGCGGAAATATCAGTCCAGCCGGTTGGTGTGCCGCTCCTCATGGACAGCGGCATCCGAACTGGCGCGGATGTGTTCAAAGCGTTGGCGTTGGGAGCCCAAGCGGTGCTGGTGGGGCGGCCCTATGCTTATGGTTTGGCCGTAGGGGGTTCCGACGGAGTGGAGCGGGTCATGCGGCATTTGCGGGCGGAGTTCGATCTGCAAATGGCGTTGGCCGGGTATCGGACGGTGCCGGAGATTGGACGGGATGCCGTCACGTGGCGGGGCCCGGGGGGCTGAAATGGCCGATGTCCGGCGTGCCGACCTCTCGGCACTCGTGGCTATCTCGAATGAGGCAACTCGCGTGTCTGCGCCCATCCTGCCAAGGGACGGGCTCGGCATGGCGGCGGCGCAGTTTTTACCGTCTCACGGACGCCCGGTGTTGGTGGACTGGTGGGCGGGCAACATGAAGCTGCACAGTTCTACGCGTCCGGGTTCGCGTGGGCGCCTTCACGTGGTTTCTGGGGGAGGTTAGCTGAACGCCTTGTGGCTGACGTGGTCTTCCAAGCGGGTGTTGAAGCCCATGGCTTGGCCGGCGTGCCATTGCCAACCATCCAAGACGCATTCAGCGCCAAAGTAGCTGGGGGTGACGTCGTGCAGTTGCACGGCGTGGGGGATGGAACGCTGGGCGGCCGCAGAGAGCGCTTCCGCCACCTCCATGACCTTCTCCGACGGTACCAGAGCCAATACGGTGGGCCCTGAGCCGGACAATGCGGCGAATGACGCCCCGTGGCTTAAGGCCGAGTCGATGAGGTCCCGCATGCCGGGGACAAGCGGTTCGCGATACGGTTGGTGGAGGCGATCCCGGCCCGCTTCCGCGAGTAACGACCAGTCGCGGCGGTGCAGCGCGTCGATCCAGAGCGCCAACCGCTGCGCGTTGAAGACCGCGTCTTCCAGGGGCACGCTGGACGGGAGCACGTGACGGGCCTCCTCGGTCGAGACCTTGTACTCCGGAATGACAATCAAACAGCGCAGTTCAGGGGCGGGATAGCTGAGCACGCGCACCCGCCCAGCCTGCTCGAAAGCCAGCACGAACCCTCCGTAAAGCGCCGCGGCGACATTGTCGGGATGTCCTTCCAACTGTGTCGCGATGCGGAGCATTTCTTCGCGGCTGAGCCGTTCGGGGAGCACTGTGTTGGCCAGCATGATGCCGGCAACAATCGCGGCTGCGCTGGAACCCAAGCCGCGGGCTAAGGGGATGCGGCTTTTGATTGTGAGTCGGCCGTTCGGCATGGGTTCCCCAGCAGCTTGGCGATGGACCGTGTCGGCGGTCTTCCAGACTAGATTGTCGGAGGTTTCAGGGATGATGCCCTGGCCTTGTCCTCGGACGGCAATCTCCAGCTCATCCCCTAAGGAAAACCAGCATTCCAGGGGCAGGGCCAATGCCATGCCGAGGGCGTCGAACCCCGACCCCAAGTTCGCGGTGCTGGCTGGAACCTTAATGTGCCACATGCGATCCAGTCCCTTCCATCAATGCGATGATGGTCTCTCCTACACGCTCTGCTGGGGTTTCGACGGTGGATGCGTCAATCCACTGGCGCGGGGTACTGCCGTCCTTGAGGCCCGTGCCCGTCAGTATGCCAACGACCGGACCGGCCGGCAGCAGGCCTTGCTCACGGAGTGCCTTGAGTCCGGCATATGCGGCGGCCGAGGCGGGTTCCACAAAGATGCCGCCGTGCGCTAACTCCTTTTGGGCGCCCAGGATCTCGTCGTCGCTGACGGCATAAAAACCGCCTCGGGAGACGGCCGCGGCTTCGAGGGCGTAGGGCTTCGAAGCCGGTTTTCCGATGCGGATGGCCGACGCGATGGTGTCAGGATTGTCAAAGTCATGACCGGCAACCAGGGGACTCGCACCCGCCGCCTGAATGCCCAGCATGCGGGGAATGCCGCGGCCGTAACGGCGGAAGCCGTGGAAATAGGCGGAAATATTGCCGGCGTTGCCCACCGGGAGTACTAACGCCGCCGGCGCACGATTGAGGTCATCGATGATTTCATAAGCGCCGCTTTCCTGTCCGCGCAACCGCCAGGGGTTGACGGAATTGACCAAGGCGATGGCCGGGTGGCGCTCGGCTGTCGTGCGGACGACGTCCAGCGCTTGGTCAAAGTTTCCGTCGATGGCGAGCATCTGGGCTCCATGGGCCAGCGCTTGGAGCATTTTCTCCTGCGTGACGCGGCCTTTGGGCACCACCACGAAGGACTGGAGTCCCGCACGGGCCGCATAGGCCGCAGCCGAGGCAGCGGTATTTCCCGTCGAGGCACAGATGACAGCTCTGGCCCCCTCATGGCGAGCCACGGTGACTGCCACGGTCATGCCGCGGTCTTTAAATGATCCGGTCGGATTCGTGCCTTCCAACTTGAGGAAAATCTCGCTCGCACCCCAGGTGTTCCAGAACACCAACGGCGTCGAGCCCTCGCCCAAGGTGACCGCCGGGGTGTCCGGCAAGTCCAAGTACGGACGGTATTGTTCGATGACGCCACGCATGGATAGGATGCCTCCTGAGCGTAAAATTAGAGACATCCTACCACATCCCGGCGCCCTTCAGGCAGAATCTTAGCGCTCTTTTTGTCAGAAAAGAGCGGGAATGATTGGGAATGGTTTACAGCTCGTCCTCAAGGGTAAATCCGGGCCGAATCGGGAAATCCGAATAGGGCTCCCGGAGCGGGTTCAACGCGGGAGCCTGGGCTTGGCCGAGGGCCACCTGGCATGCCAGTTCTCCCAAGGCCGGCCCGCGCATGACCCCGAATCCTTGGTCGCCGGCGGCCACAAAGAGCCGGTCTTGAACCCGGCCGAGGAGAGGGCGGCGGTCTGGCGTGCCGCCGCAGAGACCGGCCCAGGAGCTGCGCAGTCCCGCGGTTTCCGCGAGGCTCATCAATTGCACGGTTTGGTCGGCAATGTTGGCCAAGAACTCCTCATCGCCGGTGGTTTGGTAGTTGTCGGGATCAAACTCCGCAAGGCGCGTACCGTCCCCCGCCAAGAGATTGTGCGGCCCATCAGGCACTAAGTAGACGTCGGACGAGAGCTCCCACACCATGGGAAGATGGTACCCGCCCGCGAAGTCCAGGGAAGACAGTTGCACGCGATAGGGGCGCAGGGGAATATTGATGCCGGCGGTGTTGAGCAGCTTGCGGCTCCACGTGCCTGCCGTGACCAACACGCGTTCGGCCATGAGGCGTTCGCTGCTGACGTGGACGATGACGTGGTCATCCTGCGGCTCCAACCGTTCCACTCGGTCTCCAAGACGCGCGCCCAGGCCCTGTCGGCGTGCTTCCTGGAACACGGCTTGGCTGTAAGCGGTGGGGTTAACGTGGAAGTCTTCGGGCGTCCAGAGTCCGGTTACGTCGGATGCCAGCCGGTCGAGTTCGGGATAGGTGTCTTGAATACGCCGATAGTCCCAGATTTCGGCTTGAATCCCTTGGGACGCCAGGTTTTCTGCCCGCATCTTCAAGAGGGGTGCACGGTCTGGCTCGGCCAGGGTCAACATGCCGTAGCGTTGCAGAATCGAAGCGTCTCCGGAGAGAGCTAAGGCCTCCTCATAGAATTGGCGGCTTCTCCGCACCCAGCGAACATCGTCCTGGTGCCACACCAGGTCTGTGACGATGCCGCCCGCCTTGGCGCTGCTCTCTTGAGCGATGCCGGGATTGGCTTCGATTAACAGAACCGACTTCAAGCCTGCGCGGACCGCGGTCAAAGCTGCCGAACAGCCCCAGACCCCGCCGCCGATGATGATTAATTCATACTTCACGTGTTGGTCTCCCTTTCCCGTGGATGATACTCATCATGCTGAGCGATTTTGCGTTGGCTGTCCATGGATAATACGCAAAAGGGATGTTACAGGCGCATGGCAGCCTTCCCGCTCGCCCCTCCAAGCGGGGAGCCCCCCTACCCAGGTCCAATCTGGCTCGTCGTGGCTAGTCGTTGGCAGGCTTATCGGCCCCCGCTCGGCCGCCGGCGCCATAATGGACGATGTTCACGGGATCCACGGTGATCAGCCCGGACGTCATCATCCCGTCAAGCACCGCGATGAAGGGCGTCAGGTATTCTTCCGAATCGATAATCTCGATTAGGATGGGCAAGTCGGCGGACAAGTCCAGCATGTTGGCCGTGTGAATGCGCTTGGACGGGCCGAACCCCTCGATGCCGCGGACCACCGTGGCACCGGCAAGCCCCCGCTTCCGGGCTTCGAGGACAATGGCGTGGTACAACGCTTGATGGTGGTAGCGATCCGATTCTCCAATGTAAATACGCAAGCGGTGAGCTTGCCCGGTAATTTTCGCGCTCATGGGTGCCTCCCCTGACAGGGCTTTCGAATGGGCCTCTTTGCGTCCATTATACTGCGACTGGCGGAGTTGCTCCGAAGCATCCGATTCCCCGGGTTGCGATGCTAAAGAGATTACGCCACAGTGGAGAGGAAGCGTGACCAACCATCGAGATGTCAGGGGGAACAGGTATGGAATACCGAAACTTAGGAGCGAGCGGACTCAAGGTATCAGTGCTGGGGCTGGGATGCAACAGCTTTGGCGGGCGGGCCGATCGCGAGACCTCCATCCGCATTATTCATGCTGCGCTGGATGCCGGCATTACCCTCATCGATACCGCCAACGGCTACACCGGCGGCCAGTCGGAGACCATTATTGGCGAGGCGTTGAAGGATCGGCGCCATGCGGCGGTTGTTGCCACGAAAGCAGGACTTCCCGTCGGCGACGGACCCTACAACCGCGGTACCTCGCGGCGGCATCTCGCCGCCCAGCTGGATCAGAGCCTCAAGCGCCTGAATACCGATCATGTGGATTTGTTCTATGTCCACACGTTTGACGAAGAGACGCCGCTGGAAGAAACTTTGCGGACGCTGGACGACTTTGTGCGTCAAGGCAAGGTTCGTTATGTGGCTGCCTCCAACTACCATGCACACGAGTTGGCGACCGCCTTGGGCATTGCCAAGGCGCACGGCTGGGAGCGGTTTGCCGGCTTGCAACCGTCCTATTCGTTGGTCGACCGGACGCCCGAACAAGCGCTTATCCCCCTGGCTCTCCAAGAAGGAATCGGCATTATCGCCTACTATCCCTTGGCTGGCGGTGTGCTGACGGGCAAATACCGGGGGGGTCAGATTCCAACTGGATCCCGGGCTGAAAAGCAGCCCACCTTTCTCACGATGGTCAATGCCAGGACCCAAGAGGCAGGGGATGCCTTTACGGCGCTGGCCGAGGAAGCCGGCATCGAGCCCGGTGCATTGGCACTGGCTTGGTTGACGGGACGTCCCGGCGTGTCCAGCGCCATCGTGGGTGCGACCCGCGTGGGACAGGTGGAACAAAATCTGCAGGCTCTGGACATTCATATTCCGGACCATATCAAACGGCAGCTGGACGACCTCAGCGCGCCGTTTGTCGCGGGCAAACCCTTTGGATGGTACCGGTTGAAGTAGCGGCCGGCATTGGCAGGCTTTTCAGAGAGGTCTGTCGAACCAGGTGCTTCCCCGAACAGCGGGTCTATTTAGAAAGCGAGGGATTGTCGTGGCATCAAAACGGCCTATCGATATGGCAGATTGGCTGAGTTTTTCGGCCGCCGGCATGCCGCGGGTGTCGCCGGATGGGCGCTTGGTCGTTTATGTGGTGACATCCAGCAACACGGCAGAGAACCGAAACGAGTCACATCTGTGGCTCTATGACACCGAAACCCAGGAGACGCGCCGCTTGACCGCGGGTCCCAAAGACCGCGAGCCCGTCTGGAATCCAACCGGCACCCGAATTGCCTTCTTGGCTCACCGGGACGGTGAGGATGCGTGTTACATAATCCCGCCTGACGGCGGTGAGGCCGAGAAGGTATCCGCGAAACTGGATGCGCCGTCCAATTTGAGCTGGAGCCCCGACGGCAAGGCGTTGGCGATGCTGGCCTTCCGGCCGCAGCCGGAGTCAGCCGTGGCCGATTTGGCCGATGCGCTGAACTCGGAGGACGACGGCGCGGCCTTTTTCCGGGCTCAGCAGGAGAGCGAGTTGCGCCTGACCCATCGGTATCCCTTCCGGTTCGATGCGGTCGGGTACTATGACGGACGGCGCAAGCACATCCACCGTGTCGTGTTGGATGGCGGGGCAGGCGATCCGGCGTCTTTGACGGAAGGGGAGTTTGATGTTACCGCGTACGCGTGGCATCCATCGAGCCAGGCGCTAACCTATGCGACCTTGCGGGACGCGCAGGACACGCACGCGGAGATGCTCTACCACGTCAACCTTCAGGGCGAGCGCCAACCACTCTTGAATCCCAAGGGCGGCGTGTCGGGTCTGGCCTGGTCGCCGGACGGGCGGTATTTGGCTTGGGTCGGTGATGACAATAGTTATGGCTGGGGAACAGAGAACCAGTTGTGGCTCTACGACGGTGAGTCCAAGGATGTCAAAAACCTGACGCAGACGCTTGACCGGCAGATCGGCGAGGTGCCCCACGGCGACGTGCGTGGCGCGGAGTTGCTGGCCGCTCCGGTTTGGAGCCCTGATGGCCGACATGTCTATGTGGAGTACCATGACTGGGGTGTCGGGCAGCTCTTGTCGGTGTCGGTGGAGACGGGGGACTGGAAACCGCTCTTACCAGACTTCGAGGGTTCGGCACACAGTCCTGCGGCCAGCGGGGATGTGCTGTACTTTGCCGGTGAAAGCTTCTACCACCCCGCGGAATTGTTTCGGGTCAGTCGCGAGGGCGGTGTGCCGGCCCGGCTCAGCCATCTCAATGACGAACTGCTCAGCCAGTTGGAGCTTGGTACGTTCGAGCGTCTGTCCATCGAACGGGAGGGTTTCACCATCGAAGGATGGTTGGGGCGTCCGGCCGGTTTTGAGCCGGATCACACCTATCCCCTCATCCTGTACATCCACGGCGGACCCCATGGCGGATTCGGGCAGAGTTTCCGCCACGAGTATTTGATGGAGCTGGCCCAGGGACGCCTGCTGTTGTTTGCCAACCCGCGTGGCAGCCAAGGGTACGGTCAGGCCTTTGCGGCAGCCTGTATTGATGACTGGGGCGGCGAGGACTACCAGGACCTGATGGCTGTGCTGGACCACGTGATTCAGACCGGCTCGGTAGACGTGAAGCGTATGGGGGTCACGGGGATTAGTTATGGCGGGTACATGACGAACTGGGTCATCACCCATACCGGCCGGTTTGCGGCTGCCATTTCCGAAATGTCGGTCTCCAACCATTTGTCCATGTACACTCACAGCGACATTGGCGTGGATTTCATGCAAAGCGAATTCCATTCGTCCCCTTGGCAAGCATGGGAGCGCCTATGGGAACGGTCGCCCATTCGCTATGCCGGCTCGGTGACGACGCCCACGCTGTTTGTGGCGGGTGCCGAAGACCACCGTTGCCCACCCGAACAGAGCGAGCAAATGTATGTCGCCCTGCTTCGCCGTGACATTCCGACGGGCTATGTCCGGTTTCCGAACGCCCCGCACGGCTTTAGCGTGTCGTCGCCGCCGGAACTGCGAATGGCCCGCAGACGCCTGATGGCGGCGTGGTGGAAGCGGTATCTGTCATCGTGAGAGGGGGCCTTGAGCCCCCTCTTTTTTGTACCGGGCGCCCATCCTCCGACGGGACAATACGGGAAGCGCTCCGTCGCCGGCATCATTTGCGCGTCATTTCGGGCCATTCGCAATAGACAAATAACAGCTTGTCGACGGCCCAGGGCGGCGGTATAGTGGGAACCGCAGGAGGCGCAGCCAATGACCCTCTATACGTTGCCAGAACGATTGTCCGAATTCATGGAAACCCACATCTATCCCAGCGAAAAGCCTTTTCAAGAGGCCTTGAAGTCCAATCGCTGGCAGGTGCCCGAAGTTATGGAAGACTTAAAGCAACGGGCTAAAGAGGCGGGGTTGTGGAACCTGTTTTTGCCTCCCTATAATGGGAACCCCGGGCTCACCAACCGCGAATATGCTCCGCTGTGCGCCACCATGGGCCGATCGCCCATGGCCCCGGAAGTGTTCAATTGCAGTGCCCCCGATACGGGAAATATGGAAGTCCTTCTGTACTATGGATCGCCCGAGCAACAGGAGCGCTGGCTTCGGCCCCTCCAGGACGGCGTCATCCGCTCCTGTTTCGCGATGACCGAGCCGGACGTGGCCAGTTCCGATGCCACCAATATTCGCACGGCCATTCAGCGCGACGGACACGAGTATGTCATTACAGGACGCAAGTGGTGGTCCACGGGCGCGGGCCATCCCAACTGCCGCGTGGCCATCGTCATGGGCGTCACCAATCCTGAGGCCCCTCGCCATGAACGGCAATCGCTCATTTTGGTGCCCATGGATACCCCGGGGGTGCGCGTTGAGCGGCTTCTGACGGCCTTTGGCTATGACGATGCCCCCTCTGGGCATGGGGAAATTATCTTTGACCATGTCCGGGTGCCGGATTCCGCCATCATTTGGGGGGAAGGCAAGGGATTTGCGATGGCCCAAGGCCGCCTGGGACCAGGGCGCATTCACCATGCCATGCGCCTCATCGGGGCTGCCGAACGCGCGCTGGACTTGATGGTGGAACGGGTGTTGGATCGAACCGCCTTTGGCCGGCCGCTGGCCGATCAAGGGGTGATTCGGCAATGGATCGCGCAGTCCCGCATAGACATCGAGCAAGCCCGCCTCCTCACCCTGCATGCGGCGGAGCAGATGGACCGGGGAGGCAGCAAGGCGGCCCGGCGGGAAATTGGCATGATTAAAGTGGTGGCGCCCAATATGGCAACCCGCGTTATCGACCGGGCCATTCAAGCATTCGGCGGAGCCGGTGTGGGGCCTGATGTGCCCTTGGCGGCGCTATGGGCCAGCGCCCGCACCTTGCGGCTTGCCGATGGGCCGGACGAGGTGCACTTGGACCAACTGGCCCGTGATGAAATACGGGCAGCGCGCGAGCGGCTGGCATCCGGCCACCCGCCCACGCCCTAAAGGAGGCGACGAAACTGACCATACAGGAGCTGTTTGATTTACGGGATCAGGTGGCCATTATTACCGGCGGCGGCCGCGGGTTGGGACTGGCCATGGGGGAGGCGCTGGCAGAGGCGGGGGCGTCTCTGGTGCTGGCATCCCGCAAGCTCGAAACCGTCCAAGCGGCTGCGGATGAGCTGAACCGGTCCGGCTATCGCGCCTTGGCTATGCGCCTTGACGTATCTAATCCCGATGATATTGATGCGGTGGTGGATGCGACCCGGCGCCAGTGGGGCCGGATCGACATTCTCATCAACAACAGCGGAGCCACCTGGGGGGCGCCGGCGCTAGAGATGCCGCTCGAAGCGTGGCTCAAGGTGATGCGGGTCAATGTCGACGGAACCTTCCTGATGAGCCAGCGCGCGGCGCGCGTCATGCGGGAACTGGGAGGGGGCCGGATTATCAACATCGCCTCGGTCGCCGGCCTGATGGGTACCGACCCCCAGACCATGGATGCAGTCGGCTACAGCACCAGCAAGGGAGCCATTATTGCCATGACCCGGGACTTGGCCTTCAAGTGGGCGCCCTACAATATTCGGGTGAATGCGATTGCACCCGGCTTTATCCCCACCAAGATGTCCCAAAGACTTATCGAGCACCACGGGGACTTGATTCGGACCGGCATTCCCTTGAGGCGGTTTGGCACCACCGACGACGTGAAGGGAGCGGCCCTGCTCTTGGCATCGCGCGCGTCCGACTACATGACCGGCGCTGTGCTGACCGTGGACGGAGGCGTGTCCGCCTAAGCGGACGCGCAATTGGACAGGAGGACATGAGAGATGCCAGTGGAAGAACGGGCTCGGGCATTGTATCCCGACTTTGTCGCTCATGAGGTGGAGGTGCCGGACTGGCGCTTGGAGGATGTGCTGAGGCGTTCGGCCGGTCAGTTTCCGGACCAGCGCGCCCTCATTTTTTATCAGCGCCATTGGACTTATCGCGAATTTCTCGCGGATGCGCAGCACTTTGCCCGCGCGCTGCAGGACCGGGGTCTCAAGGAGGGAGATCGGGTCGCTCTTATGCTGCCCAACTGCCCCCAATATGCGATTGGCTATTATGGGGTGTTGATGGCGGGAGGCGTAGTGGCGCAGGTCAATCCCCTGTCCGTGGAGCGGGAATTGCAATATCTCTTGGAGGACTCCGGCGCCACAATGATTATCGCGCTCGACCAGGTGTTGCCGCGGGTCTTGGCGGTGCAAGGGGCCACCGTCATCGAGCGGGTGCTGGGGGTCAGTCTGGGTGGAACGGTCGCACTCGAGGGCGTTGAAGACTTTTGGGAGGTCTTGCGGTCCGCGTCATCGGATATTCCCGAGGCGCCGGTCGGCGACAACCAAGCGGTGGCGGTGCTGCAATACACCGGCGGCACCACGGGCCGTTCGAAAGGGGCGATGCTCACACATCGCAATCTGGTGGCCAATCTCGTGCAAATTCTGGCCTACAATCCCCAGGGCATGGCCATGGGGGGCGAATCCTTTCTCTCGGTCATCCCGCTGTTCCACATTTACGGGGTGGAGTGTTGCCTGAACTTGTGCGTCTTTATGGGCGGGAAGCTGGTTCTGCTGCCCCGCTTCGATGTCACAGAGGTGCTGGAGACCATTCGCGACCAGCACGTGACTCTCTGGCCGGGCGTGCCGACCATGTATGTCGCATTGCTGCAGCGGCCGGACGTCAGCGAATACGGCGTCGACAGCATCCGTATCTGCAACAGCGGCAGCGCGCCCATGCCGGTCGAGCTCATGGAACGGTTTGAGACGATGACGGGCGCGGCGATTCTGGAAGGCTATGGACTGTCTGAGACGTCCCCCGTGACTCATACCAACCCGTATTGGGGCGTCCGAAAGCCGGGCACCGTGGGTTTGCCCATGCCGTCCACCGAGTATCGGGTGGTCGACCCGAACACCGGGAAGGATCTGGAGCCCGGAGCGTTGGGCGAGATCTGGGTGAGAGGCCCCCAAGTCATGAAGGGGTATTGGAATCGACCGGATGAGACCCAGGCGGCGTTAGTGGACGGCGGGTGGTTTCGGACCGGCGATTTGGGATCCTACGATGAGGAAGGCTATCTTTCCATCATGGATCGCCTGAAGGACCTCATCATCGCGAGCGGGTACAATGTCTATCCGCGGGAAATCGAGGAGCTGCTGTATCAGCACCCTGATATTGTCGAGGCGGTGGTGGTGGGGGCGCCGGACGCCTATCGCGGCGAGACGGTGCGGGCGGTGATTGTCCCGCGCCCCGGGTCGGGATTGACCGTGGAGCAGCTGAACGAGTACTTGGCCCGCAATTTGGCAGCCTACAAACGGCCCAAAATGATAGAGTTCCGCGACAGTCTCCCAAAGAGTGCGGTCGGAAAGATCCTGCGCCGGGTGGTGCGGGACGAGAAGCGGTCCTAAGAGCAGATTGACCTCAGGAGTTGTCGATGGACGAACTCATTCCGGTGCGCGCGGGCGAGGAGTTGCCGCTCGCGGTGCTGCATCCCTATCTGAATCGCATTGTCCCCGGCACGGCGCCGGCGGACTGGGAAGTCCGCCAATATGGAGCCGGCCACTCCAACTTGACCTATCTCCTGCGGGCACCCGGAGCAAAGGTGGTGCTGCGCCGTCCGCCTCTGGGCCGCTTGGCCCCGCGGGCTCATGATATGGCGCGGGAATATCGGATATTAGAGGGATTGTCGGCCTACTACCCCTATGCACCGCGCGTCTATTGGCTGGAGGCGGAGTCATCGCCGCTGGGAGCCCCGTTCTTTCTCATGGAAGCTAGGGAAGGGGTCTTAGTGGATGAGGCGTGGATGCAGGCGCATCCATCGGAATGCGGAGCGGGGTTGGCAGGAGTCCTGGCCGAACGACTGGCTGACCTGCATCGCATTCCATGGCGCGAGACGCCGTTGGCCCAGATGGTGAAGCCGGACGGCTTTATGCGGCGGCAAGCGGAAGGCTGGGCTTCCCGCTATCAAACGACCAAGGCGGAGGACGTGCCGGGAGACCGGGAGCTTTGCCAATGGCTCTTGGATCACGTTCCCGAGTGGGGTGAGGCGTCGGTGATCCATTATGATTTCAAGTTCAACAATGTACTGTTTCGCCCCGACCTAACCGACCTGGCGGGGGTGTTCGACTGGGAAATGGCGACCGTCGGAGACCCCATGGCGGATGTGGGCGTGGCCATGAGCTATTGGGTTGAGGGGGATGATCCGCCCATCTTGAAGTCAGCCTTAGGTGAAAAGCCGGTGACGGCGACGCCGGGATTCCCGGGCCGCCGGGAGTGGCTGGAGATGTATGCCAAGGCCAGCGGCCGAGACGTTCACGATTTCAGCTATTATCTAACTTTCGCCTACTTTAAGCTGGCTGTGATTGTCGCGCAGATCTATGCCCGTTACCGGCACGGACAAACCCAGGATCCCCGGTTTCAACATTTCGGTGCGGCGTGCCGCGACCTCGTCGCGGTGGCGCTGAGCGCCCGAAGCGTATAAGTTCGACGCCAAAAGGCGAAAATCTCTTTTTGGACAGGGCGGGCCGGGCAGCCGACCGCGCCTCATTTGCTACGCGTCGTGCCAGGGGTCTCCCACGGGGGACCCCTCTTGCCTGACCCGCATACGATAGCAGGAAGGTATTTTCAGGAATTTGAGGGGGTGATTTCCATCGCACACCAGCGACCAGGGCGTTTCCTTTGCCGGTGGGCCCAAGTGGCTCTGTACACGATGGGGTTCGGTCTGCCTGAGGTCCAGATCCCGGCTGGCAGCCGGCGCACGCGTACGCTGTTCCGGATTCTGAACTGGCCTTGGACCACCATCGCGGCTGCCGTTGCGGTCGGAACCGCGGGCAACCGGTTTCCCGCCCTGTCCGAAGGATACCTGGTTGCGGGATTAGCGGTGTCGGCGACCGTGGCCCATGTGGCGCCGACCTTGGCCGAGATGGCTGCCAAGATCCCCGGCGGGGCCGTGTCGGCTGAGATGCGCCGGTCGGTGCCGGAAGCGGTCGCCGCGAGTCGGCGGGCCTTGGGCTGGGCCTTGATGGGTTTTCTCGGGGTGCCCTGGCTGCTCCCTCACCATCACCGCTTGGCCTGGCTGGCTCTGGTGGTGCCGGCCTCATTCGCTGGACGGGCGCTGTGGGAGTCATGGTGGTGGCGGGTATCTGGGTGGCTTAGCCGATCGCTGGGGGGCCGTGCTTAAGCCCGCTTGGACGCAACGCGCACCAAGCGGCCCCACCCGGAAGGGCGAGGCCGCCGTATGAACGGGTCGTCAGTTACTTCGCTGCCGCGACGTCTGCTTCCGGCTCTATTGGCTGATCCAGCCGGGACGCAATCCCCCAGGGCAGGAACAGGGCCAAGGATACCACAACCACAATGATGGTGCCGATGTCGACATTGAACCAGTTCTTGGCACCCACACCGCCGACGTAGGTCATGGCCGTGAGGAACACGATGTAGACCATATACCAGAGGGCGTTGCCCAAGTTTTCCTTGACGCGGTAGACGAGCCCGAACACGATGGAAGCCAACGCCAACAGCACCGTGGCATAGGGTACCGACGGCCATCCGCTCCAATAGATAATGGCAGACGCCGAAGCGAAGGCAATCACGGCCACCACATTGCCGTGCTTCAAGAATCCTTTCTGTCCCAACCGACGCAGGGACATCATGGCGGGCGGATTGACGGCGAAGCCCATGTAGCCGGCCACCACGGCGTCGCTGATGAGGCTGTAGATGGACGGCAGCGGCGCGGCGATATAGGCGACGATCGCTCCCACCACCGTAAAGGCGACCAATGCCCAAATCGGGATGGCGGTGTTTTGCGTAATCTGCCGCATCTTCTGGCTGACTAGCCCGGTCCGGCTCATCGCCAGCATGACGCGGCTCCCAGAGCCTTGGTAGATGTATCCCGTCACGAAAGGTCCGAGGATGGCGATGATGGCGGTGATGACAATGAGCCAAGCCACATGCGAATTGCTGGAGATGGTCAGAAAGGGATTGCCAGGGATGCTGGACAGGCCGGCCCAGTGCCCGGCTGCGATGTGGAGTCGCGCCCAGTTGATGGAGGCCAACAAGCCGACCGACAGCAGTAAGTAGAGAACGGCCTGGCCGATGACGACCCAGACAATGGCCTTTCCCAACTGCCGAGGATTTTTAATTTCTTCGGCATAGTCCGGCAGGACGCGAATCCCACCGAAGGCGAACATGCCGAGTGGGATGGCTGCGAACAAACCGCCGGCCCCAAACGGAACGAGTCCCCCATAGTGGCTGAAGTTGTCGAAGTGGCTAAAGCCGATGAAGCCCAGAGCGACCAACAGATAGAGCACCAGCTTGACGGCGCCCAGGAGGTTGGTGGAGCGGGCGAAAGCCCGTATTCCGTAGTAGTTGAAGGGCAGGAAAATGAGCATCAGGATGATGCCCAATACGGCACCCGCTGTTGTCGGATTGCCGCCGGTTGCAATGAGGTGCGGATAGAAGTAGTTGACACCTTCTACGGTCGCCAGCGCTTCCACGGGAGGGATGAACAAGTACCAAATCAAGTCCGCAAAAGCGCCGATCATATTCGTGGCCTTGCCGTGGCTGTAGAGGCTGTATCGCGAAGGGCCGCCCGCTTCCGGATAGGTTAGGCCCAAATCGACATACGTCAGCCCGATGAACATGTACATAACGGCGCCGATAACCCAGGCGAGCACAACGCCGGGTCCTGCAACCGCCGCCATGCCGGCTGTGCTGAACAGCACCCCAGTTCCGACAGCGCCGGCAATGCCCAGAATCAGCAAGTCGAAGAAGGTGAGTTGGCGCCTAAGTTGCCCCACAATCTCACATCCTTTGAGGTTTTTTGGTAAGGTTATGCCTGTCAGAGCGCGCCGATAACTACTGGACGCGTCTTGACAGGCATTATATCGAACCTTACCAAAATTCGGCAAATCGTCTCTGCTCTACAACAAAGCCTGCACGCCGCGCCACAGAAGCTCCACTCCGATGGGAAGCGCGGATTCATCGATGGTAAAGTGCGGCGAATGATGCGGGTAGTACTGCTGCGGACGGGCCCCAAGCAAGAGAAATGCTCCGGGAATGCGGTTCAAGTAGTGCGAAAAGTCTTCCCCGCCCATAATGGGGGGATGCTCCATCAGTTGGACGGCTCCATTCAGAGCCGCGGCCCATCGGTTCGCGGTCTGTGCGTCATTGATTACCGCCGGGTAGCCGCGCGTGTAGGTCACGTCGGCCCGCGCACCGTAGAGCGCGGTGATGGTGGAGGCCATGTGCTCAATTTCTTCGGCGATTTGGGATTGGACGGAAGCCGACAACGTCCGGACCGTGCCCAAAATCTCAGCGCTGTCCGCGATGATGTTGGCGGCCGAACCTGCGTGAAACGCGCCGCACGTGACCACGGCGGGATCCGTGGCGGGTACGCGCCGCGAGACAATGGTCTGCAACTGGGCCACCAACTGGGCGCCCATCAGTACCGCATCTTGTGTGGCCTCCGGCTCCGACGCATGCCCCCCACGGCCGTGGATTATAATGCGAAACCGGTCGGAATTCGCCATCATGGCGCCGGGGTGCAGCACCGCTTGGCCAGCCGGCATGGGCGACTGGAGGTGCAAACCGATGATGCGGTCAACCCCCTCCAGACATCCATCGGCCATCATGTCCAGCGCGCCGCCGGGATGCTGTTCTTCCGCGGGTTGGAAGATGAAGCGCACCGATCCCGCCTCGGGAGGATTCTCCTGAAAACGGCGCGCCACAGCCAGAACCATGGCCATGTGGCCATCATGGCCGCACGCGTGCATGCGCCCGGCGTGGCGGGATTGGAATGCCAGACCGGTATCCTCCACCAGTGGCAAACCGTCCATTTCCGCCCGTACTGCCACCCGGTTGCCCGGGGAACGGCCTAAAATATCGACCATCAGGCCGGTCTTAGCGACCGTTTGGGGCTCTAGCCCGGCTTCCTTGAGGGCCTGCCGCAGGTATGCCTGGGTCTCGTGCTCTTCGTGTCCCAGTTCCGGGATCTGATGCAAGTTGCGCCGGTCTTCAATCAGCTGAGTGTTCCAGTCCATCGTGTGTCATGCCTCCCTTTGAGACAAGGGTTCGCGATGGAGGCTTTAAGTCCCTCCGCCTCAGTGCACCAATCCCAAAATTCCGATTACGAGCAGGTAAATGGCGATGACATAGTTCAGGATTTTGGGCCGCCATAGGATTACCAATCCAGCAATGACGGCCAACAACGCAGGCAATTTGACAAATGTAGCAATCATGGGTACCCTCCTTTACCAACTATCCTGTGGATAAGGTTCGCAGGGCAGGGGCCGTTTTTGGTCCCAGAAGGAGGCAGAGGATATGCGCATCGGATTTATGGGGTTGGGACAAATGGGACGCCGCATGGTGCGGAGGCTTCCAGCGGAGGACACCTGGGTGTGGAATCGCACGCGGATGGCTGAGGACTCCCTAGTGCAGGATGGATACCGATCGGTGGATGATGTCACGGCAGCGGTGGCTCAATCAGCGGTGGTTTTTACCATGCTCCGGGATCACGAAGCAGTGCGGGAGGTGGGGCAGCAGGGTCTGTTTGCGGGTCTGGGGCCGCAGATCACCTGGGTCGATATGTCGACCGGATCACCGGAGGCCGCGCAATCTTTTCAGGCCTTGGCCGTGTCTCAAGGGGCGGCTTTCGTGGCCGCGCCAGTCCTTGGGACCTTGGGGCCAGCTATCCAAGGAACGTTGACCGTGCTGGCCGGCGGCGCGCCGGACGATGTGGCCCGCGTGCGGTTATGGCTCGACCGGTTTGGCACCGTGCACCATGTGGGCGCCGTCCAAGACGCCCTAGCCGCCAAGCTGATGGTGAACACCGTCCTGGCCTATTACATGGAGGCGGTTTCCGAGGTCATGGTGCTGGCGGATCGGGAGGGATTGCCGCGCCAAGTGGTCGTGGACCTATTGCAGTCGAGCTCTGTGGCAGCGCCGGTGCTTGGCGGGAAAGCCGAGCGGCTTATCCAAGGACGGTACGGCCAGCCTGATTTCCCGATTGACCTGCTCGCCAAGGATTTGGACTTAATGGTCGCGGAAGCCGACCGTGCTGGGGTGGATTTACCCGGTGTCACCGCGATGCGTGGACTGGCCCGCACAGTGGCAGCCAGTGCAGTGCACGGACAGTGGGATATGGCGGGAATGGGAGAAGCGCTGGCGCATCCGCGGGCTTAACCCGTATACCCCTCAACCGGGTGAGTTCGACTGGATAATAGGACTCGCCACCTTGATCAATCATTACTACATGATGTTACACTGTAAATGAGTTCCAGTTTTCCATTAGGAACTACTCCGGGTTTTTGACTGAGGGAGGTCGTGGCGTGATGAAGCGCTATCAAGGGATGTTGGCGGGGTTGGCGGCCATGTCCGCGCTATTGGCGGGATGTGGTATCCAGGCTGCCCAAGCGTCTCAGTACCTGCATGTTGAGCCGGGAACCAGCAATGTCTATCTTAAAGTTGTCAGTGGATTCAGCAACAATTTGGCCGAAAATACCATTGACGGTGTTCCGGCGGGCGATCTGACGATTACCGTTCCTAAGGGCTCCGTGGTCCATATGAAAGTGACGAATGACGGACCGATGCCGGAGACTTTTGGAGTGTATGATCGCAACGTCCAACTGGCGTTTAATGGTTCGGGGGACCCGTGGTACAGCGATGTCGTCCTGAACGCGGTGGATGGACTCGCAACCGGGCAATCCCAGACCTATACGTTTACCGCGTCCCGCGTGGGCAGCTACACGCTGGCCGATCTGTTGAACGGGGCTACCAACTCCAACATACCGGTGAGCAATATCTGGGAGACCTTAAAGGTTGTGCCTTCAGGACGGGCGTCCTTGACAACCAAATAGATAATCCTCTCAGCTCGCAGCAATCCGCCTCAATGATGGGGCGGATTGCTGTGCTTTTGCTCGGCCGCACTCGGCAGATGGAAGGGGACCACCGTCACCGAAACCTCCCGGCGGAAGACTAAGATGGCTTCCAGGGCGACCGCCATATGGTTGTGCAGGATGTTTTGCCAGCGCCGGCCCACCACAATTTCCGGTATGACCACCACGACCCGGCCGCGGGCAAATAGGTTGGTCAAGTGATCAATGTACCGGACCATGGGCCGGAGCACCGACCGATATTGGGACTGCACCGCGATAAATTTGATCCGCGGGTCGGGATTCCACTCATCCCAGCGGTCCTGCAGGATTTTCTCACGCTCCGGCGAGGTGGCGATGTGGAGCGCAATAATCTCATGAGCGTTCATGGACAGCGCCACCGACAGGGTGTTCATGGTCATGTGGTTGATGGATGCCATCGGGACCACCACCACCAGATGTTTCTCCTCGGGTTTCTGCGACCAGTCGGTCATGCGCAGGGTATCGGCCACCATCCGGTAGTGCCGGCGCACCGCCCGGAGCGCCATGATGAGGAGCGGAATGGCCACCACGACAATCCAGGCGCCTTGCGTAAACTTGCTCACGATGGAGATGAGAACCACGATGGTGGTCAATACGGCGCCCAGACTGGCCGTAACAATGGTGGTGAGGCGTCCGGGGGCGTCCTTTTCCTGCCAACGCTTTTTGACCAGACTGACCATCGCGATGGTAAAACTCATATAGACCCCCACGGCATAGAGCGGGATGAGCGCGTTGGTATCGCCTTTAAAAATGATGATAAGCAGGATGGCAAAGGAGGCCAGTACAAAGATGCCGTTTTGGTAAACCAGCCGGTCGCCGCGCGATAGAAACATGCGCGGCATCCACTGATCCCGGGCCATAATGCTGGCCAGTTGCGGGAACCCGGCAAAGCTGGTGTTGGCGGCGATAGCCAAGATAGCCATGGTGACGAAGGACAAGAGATAGAAGAAGATGCCATGGCCAAACAGCCGGAAGGCCAACTGCTGCAATACCGTGACTTGGTTGTTGGGCACGATCCCATAGCGGAAGGCGATGACCGATGTCCCCAGGAACATCGCCCCCAGCAACAGCCCTAAGAACAGCAGGGTTGTCCGAGCCCGGCGCTGCGACGGTTGGGCGAAGATTGGCACACCGTTTGAGATCGCCTCGATCCCGGTCAGGGCAGACGACCCGGAACTAAAGGCCCGCAGTATCAAGAGAGGTCCTACCAAGAGACTAGCCGGCGGGGCGACGTAGGCATGCAGCGGCGGTGTGGTGGGGTCGGGCCTGATGGCGCCGAATGCGACCATAATCAGAACCATGGCGATGAAGAGATAGGTGGGGATTGTAAACAGGTTGGCCGATTCCTTAACCCCCCGCAGGTTAATCACGGCAATGAAGGCGGTAAAGAGCACCGACAGCACTACCGTCCAATGCAAGAGACCCGGGAATGCGGACACAAGGGCTGCAACACCCGCGGTCACGCTCACCGCCACGGTGAGGGTGTAATCGATGAGCAGCGCAGTGCCTGCGAGGACGCCGGACCATGGGCCGAGGGTGTCGCGGCCGATGACATAGGCGCCGCCTCCGCCGGGATAGGCTTGGATGATTTGGCGATAGTTAAAGACGAGGAAGGCCAGCAGCAGGACGATAGTGGCCGAGATGGGCAGAGAAAACCAGAGCGCCGCCATCCCGGCGGTGCTGAGTACGATCAAAATTTCTTGGGTCCCGTATGCCACCGATGACAACGCATCCGGCGCTAGAACGGACAACCCTTGCCACACGACGACCTTGCGCCCGCCCTCTTCCCGATCCTTCAGCGGACGCCCGAACATCAGTCTTTTCCAGTCCAACCCGTTGCCTCGCTTCTCTTTACGTCAGTTTTCCATCTCTAAACGGTTTCTAATCGCTTCGGCCATGGTCTCGGGGTCATCCACCTCGACCGCCACCCCGCAGTAGGGCTGGCGCCCCAGGTAAAATCCGTCCAAGTCCAATGTCAGGACGCGATCCGGATTCTCGTACGAAAGGAAGTACCAACCGGAGTCACCCACGTAGTGCCCTTCCTGAATGGGCCCCAGCGATGTCCCACCTACCCGTAGGAGGTGCGGGGGCACCTGCAGGGTGGAGTGAACGGCCGAAATGTTGCCGTATGGAATTTCAATGCGGCCCTGCAAGGCTTCGATCATGGTTAGCCCGGTCAAGGTAATTTTCACGCTATCGTCATGTAATTCCACGCGCCGCATCTCGGTTCACCTCCCATGTCGCGCATTCCATATAACTCCTACTCTAACGCGATATCGTGCTGGCGTGAAGTTCTTGGGTCCGCAGCAGGAAATTTTCTGTTGGCTCGCGAAGGGCCCCTTGGTGATTTTATGCAGAACGCGCGGATTGCACCGCTGTCGGAATCGGCTGTTCGGGCGCTGATGGGTCCGGCGCCGGGCGCCTGGATGCCCGTCCTGGAGCCCGGAGATATCAATTGGGCGAGTGGGTATCCGTTTCCCGAGGCTGTGCCGGTAGACGGAATGAATCAGGCCTGGCACGACATGATTGCCCGTGAGCGGGATCAGGCTTTTCAGTATTTGGGGGCGAGGGGTCAAGGTTATCTGCGCGACTGGCTGCAGGAATACACCCGGGACCTGCGATCACATGCAGATGGCGTAATGCTGACGCTGGGAGCCTTTCAGGGGATTGATGCGGTAGTGCGCGCGGTGGTGGATCCGGGCCGGTCGATTGTTGTGCAGTCCCCCACCTACATGGAGGCCCTGGAGGTGTTCCAGAATTACACGCCGCATGTGGTTGGGGTTCCCCGCGAGAACCATCGCTTTCCCATCGACACGATCCGCCGTCTCATGACCCGCCAGAATGAGGCCGGCCATCCGGTAGCGGCCATCTATTGGCAGGCAGACTTTCAAAATCCGACAGGCATTACCACGAGCCTCGAGGATCGCCAGGCCTTGGTGGAACTCGCTGCGGAAACCGGCGTGTGGCTCATCGAAGACGCCGCCTACCGCGAGCTGTCTTTTGATCAAGCGCTTCCGCCCCTGAAGGCGCTATCGCCGGACGTACCCGTCATCCACTTGGGCACACTGTCCAAGACCGTGGGGCCCGGACTGCGGATTGGATGGGCCGTCGGGCCGACGCGAGTCGTTCACGCTATGGAGCGCATGAAAAAAGATCTCGGGCACCCCTTGGGCGAAGCTTTGGTCGGCGAGTGGCTGCACGCTACCGAGTATGCTGCGCATCTGACCGCCTTGCGGATGGCCTATCGGCAGCGAGCCGATGCCATGGCCGAGGCCTTGCGTCCGCTGGCGGATCAGGGAGTGACTTTTCAGCGGGCTCTGGGCGGTTACTTTATGTGGCTCGATTTGCCGCAGCCATGGACCGGCGACCGGATCAGCGCCCAGTTGCGCCACCACCGGCTGTCGGTTCTGTCAGGCAGCCATTTTGTTTTGCCCGGCGATGCCGATCCCCGCGCCGTACGGGTTTCGTTCAGTTACGCACCCATGAGGACGTTCCCGGAAGGCGCCCGGCGGTTCAGTGCGGCCCTGCGGGGTTAATGAAGGAGGGGCTGGGCATGGAGGGTAGGGACGATCGGACCATGATGGAGGACGCGCTGGCAGAGGTTATCCACGCCCTCAGACAGTTGACGCTGGAGGCATGGTTTGCGGCTCCATGGGAGGATCAAAAATGGCCATTCGAGAGTTGAGAGCGCGCTACCTGTCAGGAGACACATCGCCGGTCGCTGTGGCCCAAGCGGCGTTGGCGCGCATGCGGAGTGAGGAGCCCAGGCTTCATGCCTGGGCGGATTGGGACGAGGAAGCGGTGATGCGCCAGGCCCAAGAGGCCCACCAGCGCTATCAAAAGGAGGCGCGTCCCCCGTTGCTGCTGGGAGTGCCGATGGGGGTCAAGGATCTCTATGATACGGCCGGGTACCCCACCAGGCTCGGGACCGCATGGACTGAAGAACCAGAAACGGCCGCAGCGGATGCCGACTTAGTGTCCCGACTGCGGCAAGCCGGTGTTCTGGTGATGGGGAAGACACGCCTCTTGGAGTTTGCCTATGGGATTGTGAATCCGGAGGACGGCTCTTGTCGGAATCCCTGGAATCCGGATCGAACCGCCGGTGGATCCTCAGGCGGATCAGCGGCGGCCGTGGCCGCCGGAGAAATCCTGCTGGCACTGGGAAGCGATACGGGGGGATCCATCCGCATCCCGGCCGCCTATACGGGAATTGTCGGGCTAAAGCCTACTTATGGCACATGGCCGCTTGGCGGGGCGTTTCCTTTATCGTGGAGTTTAGATCACGCAGGACCGCTGGTACCCTCAGCGGACGACCTGACGGTGGTGTTGGAGGCCCTCGGGCAGCCTCCCGCGGATTTTCAGGGCCGGCCTCGCTTGGGCGTCGACTGGGGTTGGGTCGAACGAGTGATGGGGGACATGCCCGCCTACGGGGTTTTTCGGGATGTGGTGTCGAGGCTGCCGGCGGACCTGGTGGATGTCCAGTGGTCCGATAGTGCATCCGTTGAGGCGGTGATGATGGTCTTGATTATGGCGGAAGCGAGCGCCATCCATCGGCGCTACCCGGATCGGGATCGGGTCCGGTACGCGCCCCTGACGCGTCTTCAGCTGGACATGGGCGAAAAAATTCTGGCCATCGACTATCTGGATGCGTGCCGCCTGCAGCACCAAATGCGCTCGGACTTCGAATACCTGATGCGGGCGCAGGGATTGCAGGGATTTCTGACACCGACAGTTCCCCATGCGGCCCCGGAGCAGGACCCGGTGCTGGCCGATGGCGGAGAGGGTTCGCTGGAGTCGGCGTTCACCGCGCCTTTCAATGTCACAGGGCATCCGGCGCTAACCCTGCCGTGCGCCATGTTGGACGGCCTTCCGCTCGGGTTGCAAGTGGTGGGCCGATGGGGCCGGGACCAAGAGATCGCGGCACTTTCCCGCCAGTTGGAGCGGGCTCTGGCGTTTACTCCGTTAGCCCAGTAAGACGCACGGCTTATGCTATCCTAAACGGAGTCATACGTGCGGAGGCTATGGTGCACCTAATCTTGGCGGTTAGTCTATTTGTGGTCGTTTTGGTATTGGTGACGGTGCGCCCCCGCAACCTTTCGATTGGTTGGAGTGCCGCAGGGGGCGGCGCCGCGGCCTTGCTTCTAGGAATCGTTAGCTGGGCTAATGTATGGCAAGTGGCATCGGTGGTCTGGGATGCCACTTTGACATTTGTTGCGCTGATTGTGATCTCCCTGGTGTTGGACGGTATTGGATTTTTCCATTGGGCAGCCTTGGAGGCAGCGCGGCGCGCCGGTACGCGGGGGCTTCAGCTGTTTTTCTGGATGGGGCTCTTGGGGGCGGTGGTGGCGATGTTTTTTGCCAACGATGGAGCGGCCCTGATCCTGACCCCGCTGGTGTACGAACAGGCCAAGGCGCTGGGATTCGACGGTCGTGCCACCCTCGCGTTTATTATGGCGAGCGGTTTTATTGCCGACACCACATCGCTGCCACTCGTGGTCTCCAATCTTGTCAACATCGTGTCGGCCGACTATTTCCATCTTGGATTCATTTCGTTCGCGGTGCGCATGGTGCCGGTTGATCTCTTGGCGCTGGGGGCCAGCTTGGCGGCGTTGTGGCTCTTCTATCGCCGGGCCATCCCCCCGCGCGTGGACACGCATGCACTGCCCGACCCGTGGTCGGCCGTGAAGGATCGGCGGCTCTTCCGCCGCGCGTGGTATGTGCTGGCGGCACTGCTTTTGGGTTATTTTCTTAGTCAGATCCTGCACTGGCCGGTCTCCATCTTTGCCGGCAGCGCGGCTCTGGCGTTGCTCATCATGGCCATCGGGAGTCCAGCGCTGCGCGTTCCGACGGTGGTTAAAGAGGCGCCATGGAACATTGTGGTCTTTTCGCTGGGCATGTACGTCGTCGTGTATGGGCTCAAGAACGTTGGGCTCACCAGTCTCTTGGGCCATCAGTTATCGCATCTGGCTGCGTGGGGTACGTGGACGGCGGTGGTGGGCACGGGCTTTATGGCGGCCGTGCTGTCATCGGTGATGAACAACCTGCCGTCGGTGCTCATCAATGCCCTCGCCATTCACGGGGCCTCCGCCTCTCATAGTCTCAAGACAGCCATGGCTTATGCGAACGTCATCGGGTGCGATTTAGGGCCCAAGATGACCCCCATCGGATCTTTGGCGACCCTGCTTTGGCTCTATGTCTTGGCGCGCCGGGGGGTCTCGATTAGTTGGGGATATTACATGAAGGTTGGCATTCTGCTAACCGTTCCCGTGCTGTTGGTGACTTTGACGGGTCTTTGGGCATGGTCGGCGCTGGTCGGTTAGACCGAGGATTCCAGGTCCACCACCACCGGAAAGTCCTCTCGATTGTACACCACCATGCGCATGCCGCCTTTTCCCGGCATGGCCGCCGCCGTGACGTCGGCGCCGGGCGGGTCGGTCTCATAAATCACCGCGTCCCCGGGCCGCCATCCGTTGTCCACGGGAAATGGCGGCCCTGAAGCAAAGTTGTGAGGCAGGACCCTAAGTGTTATCCGGCTCATCGCTCGTCTTCAGATGGGTGGCGGGAATGGTGCCCATACGCCCGGACTGATAGTCCTCGAAAGCTTGCACAATGTCTGCATGGGTGTTCATCACAAACGGGCCGTAGGAGGCGATCGGTTCACGGATGGGTTCGCCGCCCATCATCAGGATCTCTAGTCGCCCGCTAGGGCCTTCCGGTTGGGGGCTAGCGGCGATGGTGATGGCGCCGCCCTGGCCGAACATTACTCCTTGGCCTTCGCGAATGAGGACACCAGCCGGCCCGATGGCGCCGCTTCCAGTCAGGACATAGGCCAGCGCATTGAAATGTTCTGGCCAGGGAATCCGCAGGCGCGCATGGGGCTCCAAGCTGGCATGAATGACGGTGATGGGGGTCCATGTAGCACCAGGACCTTGGTATCCAGCTAGATCTCCGGCAATAATGCGCAGAAGGCTGTCGCCGCGTTCCGACGCCACCAACGTCACCTGGCTGGACTCCAGGCTCTGATACCGGGGCGGTGTCCACTTCAACTTCTGAGGCAAGTTGACCCAGAGTTGGATGCCATGAAACAGACCTCCGGTTCGGACTAATTCCTCCGGAGGCATTTCGTCGTGGAGAATACCGGCCCCAGCTGTCATCCATTGGGTGTCGCCGTTGCTGATGTAACCGCCGCCGCCTTGCGAATCGTGATGTTCGAAGGCGCCATCGATAATGTAGGTCACTGTTTCGAATCCCCGATGGGGATGCCACGGGGCCCCCTTGGCCTCGCCCGGCGCATACTCTACCGCACCCATATGGTCGAGCAGCAAGAACGGGTCCGCTTCCCGGAATCCAATTTCACGCGTTGGCCAGGGCCGGCGTACGGGGAATCCGGCGCCCTCCAGGAGAGAGGGGGCCGAGACAACGCGCTCCACGGGGCGGTCCACGACCGTCTCCGGGGGTTCAGGCACCCGCGGCAATGCGGTCCACCGTTCAGGGGTTACTGCAGGCATCAAGTCCGCCTCCTTTACTTACTAAAAAGAAGTATGACCGAGCAGCCGACGATTGTCAACGCTAGCATTTATCGCCCAGGGAAAAGTATCCAGGCCGCTATGCGCGGGCGGTGACACGGGTGATGAGATCCGCTGCGACCAGAGGCAGGGATTCGAATCCGGGCTTGGCAAAGAAATAACCTTGCATCAAGTGGATGCCGGCATCCCAGAGGTAACGGGCTTCGTCGAGGGTTTCGACTCCTTCGGCGAGCACCATGATATGGAGGCTCTCGGCCAGCACCATCACCGAGCGGATGATGGCTTGCTTCACCCGGTCGCGATGAACGTCGCGGATGAGATGGATGTCGAGCTTTAACATGTCGGGCTGGAAGTCGGCCAGGGTGTTGAGACCCGAACTGCCGGCGCCGAAATCATCGAGGGCGGTTAAAAAGCCGTGGGCCCGGTATGCCTGCAGGATCTCCCGCAATTTGGCGGTATCGCGGATTGCCTCGCTTTCAACCACTTCGAAGATGATTTGGGAAGGCGGGAAATCGACTTCCCGCGCCACCCGCAATGTGGTCTGAAGGCACCTCTGCGGCTCGTACACCGCGTTTGGCAGGAAGTTAATGTGAAGCCGGGTGTCTAAACCCAGGCGGACACTGGAACGGAGACTACCTTCGCGACACGACTGGTCAAACGCGTACAGTGTTTCGGGTGTGACGGTTTGCAATACGGTGGCTGCCGACTCGCCGGCCGGCCCCCGCACCAAGGATTCGTAGGCCCAAATACGCCCCGACGTTAAATCGACAATCGGCTGAAAAGCAAACGCCAAGGGGGCGGGAAAGGGAAGCCGGCATTGTTGGCAGGAGGGCGGGTTTCTCATCAGTCTCTGCCTGAGACCACGGGAGCGGACGGGGCTGCCGCAGCCTCTGGAAGCCAACTCGCAGGGACCCACCCGGTCCGGCGGTAATGGGTAAGCACGGCGGTCAAATAACTTTCCGAGAACCACTTCTTCGATACGAACGTGTCGTCGCCCAACTGCTCCTGCATCGTGGGGTACTGCATAATGTTATCCACGCTGAGGTAGACGACGAGCAACTGCGGATCAGCCTGTTTGAGTCTCCGGGATACCTCGAACCCGTTGGCGCCGGGCATAAAGATATCGACCAGCGCCACGTCGGGGCGCTGCTCGATCAGTCTCTCAAACTCTGGGGTGCCGCTGGCGGTAGCCACGACCTCGAATGTGTCGGACTGCCCTAGTTCTTGGACCGCAAACTGCAGGAAATCGGGTTGGTCATCCACGATGGCGATTCGATACTTGTGCGAGCCGGGTAAAGTTTGCATAGTTGTATTATGAAATCCCGATGGCACGGGCGCAATCAATTAGCGCAGAATCTTCTGGCTTACGCAGGACCGTTGACGCGCGACCAACACGAGTTGTACCGCGAGATTGTGGAAAACGCCCGGTTGGCGGTTGGGGTCCACTGGGTGCAGTTGACGCAATACGTTCCGGATACCGGGGACGTTCGACAACTGGCCATTTCCGGCTTTCACTTGCCCAGGATGCGGCGCGCGGCCCGTGCTTTCAGCCGTTTGATGGGCGGTATGCAACTCCTGGATGTGACGGCCAATGTTTCGGAGAATGCTTTCGTGCATGGGTTGTATGCCGAGGGGTTGGAAATCGAGGGGCGGGAACGGGATGTGACGGGCCAGCGAGTGCCGCGCGTCGTGGTCAATCTAGCTGAGTCGGTAGGCATGCGCTGGATGATGGGCTTTCCCCTAAAAGCCGGAGGCCAGGTACGGGGTTCGCTCAATTTCCACTCGGCGAAGCCTCTGACGTCACGCCAGCGGATTGTGGCCCGGGCTATGACCCGGCAAGTGGAATTGCTCTTCGAAAATGCGGAGCTGTCGCAAGACTTGGCTCAATCGGTGCAAGACCTCAGAGCGGCCCAAACGCAGTTGATGCTGGAAGAGGATCGGATTAAATCTGAATTGGCTATGGAACTTCACGGAAGAGTCCAGACGCGGCTTCTCATCCTGTGGAGGCGCTTAAACCGGGTCATTGCCAGCATGGATCCTGATGATCCTCAGCGGGGGCCGCTCGAAGCCATCGCGGAAAACCTCGACCAAATCCGGGATGTGGACGTGCGCGGGGTCAGCCATCGCTTAGCGCCGCCGATTCTCGCGGCGGGCCTTTACCCCTCGCTCTTATTTTTAGGCTCGCTCTATTATCCGGAAATGGATGTGACGGTGACGACCGACCCGATACTGGATCCGCGTGAATACCCGGATTTGCCGCCCGAAGTGCGATTTCCTCTGTATCGAATCGTCGAAGAAGCCCTAGCCAATGCCTATCACCATGGACATGCCAAACACGCCGGGGTTCATTGGGCATTTAGTGCGGATCATCTGACGCTGACGGTTCGTGACGATGGGGCCGGGATGAGCGCCGAGGCCGCGGGGGAGGGGCTTGGGCTGGTTGGAATGCGCACACGCGCTCAATACCTGGGCGGTACTTTTGCCATCCAGCCGATGCGGGAGGGCGGATGCGAGGTATCGGTCTCTCTGCCGGGATTAGACGCCTGGAAGGAGATGGAGAGCGGTGACTGAGATATCGGTGAGCCGCGCAGCAGCCAGGCGTTTTCTTCTGGAGCAGCTGCAATTGGGGCCGCGGCGGGCGGGCATGCGGGATCCGGGAACGACCCCTGGCGCCTGGGTTCGTGCGCTGGAGGCGGTGCAAATTGATCCTGTGGCGCGGGTAGGGCGCAACCAAGACCTCGTGCTCTTTGCCCGCCACCCCTCATACCGTCCCCGTATGCTGGACCGGTTGTTGAGCCAGCGCCAGGTGTTTGAGTATCGTGCCAACGAAGCCTGCGTGATTCCCATTGAGGATTATCCATTGGTGGCCGGAATTCGTCAGCGGATAAAGGATCGGCTGGCTCCCGAGCTTCGTCGGTATGACCAGGTCAAACGGGCCATTCTCGAGAAAATCGGCCGCGAAGGTCCGTTGCCCACCCGAGCTTTTGTCACGGATCAGAAGGCCATTGGCTACTGGGACCAGGAGAAGGCTGCGACCAAGGTGACCTCGCATGTCTTGGCGCTGATGTTCGACTCCGGCGAACTGACCGTGGGTCGCCGGGACGGATTGACCCGGTACTTCGATTTGCCCGAGCGTGTTATCCCGCCGGGGATTTACGACCAGGCCCAACAGATCGGGATGCACGAGGCCGACGAGGGGCTGTTTGACAAGTACGTTCGGGCCTATCGGCTGGTTAATGGGCGCGACGCCCGGCTTGGGTGGAGCGGATTGCCCATGGCGGAGCGTCGACGCATGCTGGAACAGCGCCTGGCGCAGGGGAAGATGGTGGAAATCCGCATTGATGGCGTGCGGTCGCCCTATTATGTGTCGGCTGAGGATGAGGAGCGGCTCCGATGGTGGGATATCGAGGGGAGCGCCTGGCGCCGCCCGATTCATGTTGTGCCGCCATTGGACAACTTGCTCTGGGACCGGGCCCGGCTCATGGATCTCTTTGACTTTTATTATCGGTGGGAGGTGTATGTGCCGGCCCACAAACGGCAATTTGGCATTTACGCGATGCCGGTCGTGGCGGGAGATCAGATCGCTGGCCGCATCGATCCAGAATTGGACCGGGGCCAGCGGGTCATGCGAATCCGCAATCAGGACTGGACCCCAGCCGTTCGACGCACCCCAAAGTTTGAAGAAGCAGTGCAGTCAGCCATGGAGAGATGGGCGGCGGGTCTAGGGGCGGATCGGCTAGAGCCGAAGCACGCCCATACCCAAAACACCCACGATAAGGAGATAAATGCCCACAGCGACACGGAAGTGCCGCGGCTGCCACAAGGTGACAATGCCGGCGATGATGGCCGCTAAGGATACAACGTCGATGCGCATACGAAGCCTCCTCTCGATGAGGAATTTGTCTATCGTATGCGTCAACGTCCATTAAGCTGACTACCGGAATCGTTCGGGATGGAACAAAGCCGGGCTCGTTCGGACGCCGAGGGCCAGATCGGTGAGGAGCGAGCCTATGGCGGGACCAAACTTGAATCCGTGTCCGGAAAATCCGCCTGCCATGATGACGCCCGGTTCATGCGGCATCTGTCCCACCACGAAGTGGCTGTCGGGGCTGTTGGTATACAGGCACACGGCGGCTTCGTGGAGCGAGTCCGGGTGGATGCTGGGAATGAAGTCGAGAGCCTCCATCAACTGGGCGATGTCCTGGCGGGTGACTTGGCGGTTGACGTGTTCCAGCGGGGAAACCTGTCCCTGGTGGTGTACTCCCGCCTTAATGCCTTGGCCTTCAATATAGGGAAATCCGTACGCTTGCCGGCCGCTGTGGGGATGTTCCCGAATATAGATCGGCAAGCGCTCCAAGTGCTGGTGATCCTGCGGCAGAAACCACATGGGTACTTGCCGTTCGACCTCCAGAGGCAGATCCGGGGCCCAGCGCGTCAGCCATGGCCCCACGGTCAGGATCACTCGCCGCGCGGCGACGCGTCCGCTCGGGGTTTCGAGCACGACATGGCCATCACGAATCTGGATATCTTCCACCGCTTGGTTGAACCGCATTTCGGCGCCGTATCGCCGCGCTTCTTGGATAAGCGCCTCCAGGCCGGATTCTACCCGCAAGTAGCCCGCCTCGGGTTCATAAATGGCGACTTCATCGTCCGTGATGTGAAACCCAGGGAAGCGCTCGTTGACCTCGGCCCCGCTCAGTTCCTCATAGGGCAGCCCATGCTGCTGGGCCGCCCGGCGCGATCCGGTTATCACGTCGGCCTCGGGACGCCCCATCATGATGCCGCCCGTCGGAATTAAGAGCGGCTCCCCAATGGATTCCTCCAAGGCATGCCATTCCCGGTAGGCATCCAGCACCAGGGGGACATAGTCGGGGTGCTCAAAATAGGCTTGGCGAATAATGCGGGTTTTTCCGTGCGAGGATCCCAGGGCGTGGATGACCGAGTCGAATTGTTCCAATCCGATGACCTTAAGATTCCGCCGGGCCGCTTGATAGACTGTCGAAGTGCCGGCGATTCCCAGTCCTACCACCGCGATGTCGTACACGGTCTTCCTCCTCGAGGGTGTAATCGGCTTTGGGAGCCACTTTCAGTGTGGGGATCGGGGTCCGCAAAAGCAATCGCCCCAATATGCAAATGGCGAATATGGATGGAACGGATCATGCATTCCTCGTATGATATAAGCGCGACGGCCACCGGGTCCTGGTGGGCTCCCTCGGCTGCAAACCGAGCGACCTGAGATCGGTCTCGGGGTTGGGTTCGATTCCCAAGGGCCGTCTCCAAATTCCCGCCCATATTGATAAAAAGAAAGGCAACAGGGGAAAAGCCGTGCCTTTTCCCCTGTCGCCCTATTTATTTGATTTAGTATTAAGGTTAATGTTGCTGAGTGAATAATAGCGCGTGTCGACATTTGCGGAGTCTCATAATTGTCTCATTGTTTCAAGACAGCACCTCAGCCAAATGAGCCAAGGCCTGGTCCTGATATCGGTAGAGCGTGGCGCGACTGATATGCAGGCGCTGTGCCACCCGCCACGCAGGCTGCCGGGTGTCGAAAAATGTGGCTCTCAGAACGTCCAGATCCCGAATCGTCATCGGCGTGCGGGGCGGCTCATTCAGCAACTGCTCGATGGACCGTTTGACCTCGGCGTAGGCGACGCCCTTGATGAGGGCCAACCGCGACTCTTTTAAAGCGGCGGTCTCTCCCCAATGCGTCAGGAAGTAGCGGACATCCTGGGCGGTCACCGAGGATTGAAAAGCCTCGGAGTGCCGCCGGGACAGAATGTATCGGATCCAGTCGCCAAAATGGTGGCCCCGCAGATCCAGCACGAACAGCTCCTCGTTCAGGCGGGGGTCTCCGCTGACGGGGAACGGATAAGCGCGGTAGCCAATGGCTGACAGGAATGATTTGACCTCCGGGTTGGCCAGGCTGACGAGACCTAGCACACCGGCCTGAAAACTAAACTGGTCCCGCACGACAACCCCCAGGAGCTGGTCTCGGGAATACGACGTTTGGTCGCTGTCGAGACCGGTGAAAATGTTGAAGGTGGCGTTGGCATCCTCCACGGCGCAGCGTTCGATGCGAAAGGGACTGGAGAGCAGACTGGCGACAGCGGCGGGATGGTATTCCTCCAATAGGGCGATAGTCTCCTCGTGCAGCATCAACGAGCAGGTCAGCGCCAGCGCTTCGCCGTGGCAGTTACGGGTTACGCGGATGGACTGCGGCGACTCGGACGCGATACGATCGAACAGGGACCGGGAGGACTCCACCGGCAAGGGTAGGCTCTGCCGCCCCCAATCGGCAATCAGGCGTTGCGCTTTGTCGTGGTCCTTGGGATCATAGCCGGTGACATAAAGTTCCGAGGCCGCGTAAGACATATCGGCAAAGCGGGTGATGCCCTGGAACACATCGCGGCAGAGCCACAGCAACTGCTGGGCCAAGGATCCGTGATGGGCCGGGGGGGCCGCGTCCCACTCGTTCAAGAGCACGTTTATCGCCTGCTGGCGCAGCTGCTCGAAGGCTTGAGGCTCCCGCTCCCGGAAATCATCGAATAAATGCATGCTAGCGATATCATGCAATCCGACTCCGTGAGCCGTGCGCTTGACGAAGGAAAGTTCTCGAAGCGCATGGTATTGGCGGATCGACACGCTCTTCTGCAAGACCCGCTGCAGAATGTCCAAATTGGCTTCGGCCATGAGCGTCAGCACGTCCACCATGGGCTGCAGGGCCGGATCGGTAATCTCCCGCAAAAGTTCTGCCGACAGGGTGTCCCGCACCAGGGCCGACCAGTCCTCAGGGTTTGAGGCCCGGGGGGACTTGCGCCGTGCCTCGGCCAAGACCGCCAGTGACAGAGGATGGCCCTTAGCCAACCGACGCGCCGTGATGACTTCGTCGAGGGGCCACTCACGGCGCATGAGAAAGTCTTCTACCTCGTCGGGCGTAAAGGCATCGAGCGGCCAATGCACGGTCCTCGAACGCCATCCCGGGTCCAGTTCCCATTGACTCATGAGGTGTCCCCGGGAAGCGACCAAAAGCAGCAGACCTTCATCCGGCATGTCCTGCAGAAACACTTCGCGCAGCCAAGATTCCAGCACCTGGAGGTCGTCATAGTTGTCGATGGCGACCACCATGGGCGTCGGATCGCCATCCACGGCCCGCCATTGGTCGAACGAGGCGGGCAGCGAATCCAGAAACCCGCGGGGGGTCCGGTAGCAGGTGCGTCCGTCCACCCAGGCCGTGTGAGCGCCTTCAGCCTGGGCAATTTGCAGCAACCGGACTAAAAGACTGGATTTGCCGACACCGCCCATACCTGTGATACCCACAATGCGGGTTGGCGGATGCGGATGCGACAACCAGTGCTGGACCCATTCGCATTGGGTCTCTCGCCCGACGAACAAGTTAATCCGCTCGTCGGCGACGCTGAAAGACAACGGATTCACGGCCGATTCCTTTCGTCACGGGATACAACAGTTCACCGTATGATTCGCCTTTGCAGATGAAAAATCCTTCTAACTGTTGCCCAGTGGGGCATTCGGACATGATCAACCTTTCTCGCTCTTCTGAGGGTTGTTGCGGGGCCAGTTGTCCAACACGATGTCAGGGCCGCGATCGGGCAGGCGAATGCCGAGGATTTTGGCATAGAAGGCGAGCTCTGCCTCGTGCGACCGGGTTACGGTATCCGCCGCGACAAAACCATGGCCTTCGCCGGGAAAGGTCAGGTGGGCGACCGGGATACCGCGTTGCCGCACGGAATCCGCCATTACTTGGGATTGGGCGGGCGGCACCACGCGATCGTCCAGCCCTTGGAAAAAGATGACCGGAACATTGAGCGACGCCACGTGGTGAAGCGGAGACCGGGCCGAATAGGGGTCCGCCGGGCTGTCCAAGGGACCCACCAGACGGTCCAGATAGTGTGACTCGAACTTGTGGGTTTCCAAGGCTAAGGCACGCAGATCCGCAACACCAAAGTAGCTGGCACCGCCCCGGAATACATCCCGGAAGGTCAACGCCGCCAACGTCGTGAATCCGCCGGCACTCCCACCTCGGATGACCATGCGGCGGGGGTCCGCTTTGCCATGACGCGCGACGAAGGCTGCCGCGTTCACAACATCGTCAACATCCACCAGCCCCCAGTTGCCGCGCAGGCGATTGCGGTACCTGCGGCCATAGCCCGAACTGCCGCCATAATTGACATCGAGGACGGCGAAGCCGCGGGTGGTCCAGTATTGAACGGGTAAATGAAACACCGGCGGGCTGTAGCTTGTGGGACCTCCGTGCACCAATACCACCAGCGGCGGGAGTTCTCCTTCGGGCGGAATATACTCGCCGTTTTTAGGAGGGTAATAGAAGGCATGCGCCGTTTGCTGACCTTCGGTTGGGAATTCGACCAGCTCGGGCAGGGACACGTAGTCCTCCTCCAGCGCGGCTGGCGGGTTGCGGCGGGGCAGGCGGTACCGCTTGGCGCTGGCGTCGTAGACAGCGATGGCAGCCGGGGCTCGGTCCGATGACGCGATCATCGCGGCGCGGCCCTCGGTGACTTTAACGCACGAAATTGCGGTCCAAGGGCAAGGCTGGTGAGTGAACTCCCGCGTCTCGACGTCCAGCCGAATCAGGAACGTTTGCCCTCCTTGAAGGTAAACCGCCAATATTTCGCGATCATTGAGAAACCCGTAGGTGGACATGCCGAAGACCCAGGCTGGTTCGCCGAACTCACCGCGGATAGCGGTCAGCGGACTCACAGCGTCTGCCCGGAATCGATAGAGGTTCCACCAGCCGGTCCGGTCCGAAATAAAGTACAACTGCCCGTTAGGCGACCAGCAGGGCTGGAAAATGGATTCGTCCAGGCCGCCCGCGACAGTGCTCACCGTAACGGCTGATCCGTCTTCGCCGATCCGGGCGGTTTGGAGCCACGTTCCGTCCCATGGCATGTTGGGGTGATCCCAGCTAATCCAGGCCAGTTGGGATCCGTCGGGGCTCACGCGCGGAAACATATAAAAGTCGTGTCCCTCGGCCAGGACTTCCCCGATCGTATCGGGCTTGCCGATCGGAATCGCGACCAGGGTGTTCACAACGTGGCCGGGTGTGCGATGATCCTCGCGCACGGCAATCAGCCGATTCCGGCTTGCATCCATGACTAAGTCGGCATACCGCACATCGGATGGCGCGGTCAGCGGCTCGGGTTGGCGGCCGGGAGGCATACGATAGAGGCGATGATCGCCGAAGTGGGAAAAATACACGACGCCCTGATGGACCGTAAAGGCGCCGCCGCCGTACTCGTGTGCGCGGCTGCGGACGTTCCAAGGAGCCGGAAGAATTTCCCTGGGGGCTTGACCGGCCTCTTCTTTCATTAAAACTTGCCGGCCCCCTTGGTCGGGCCGGCTCTCCAGCCAATAGAGGGTGTTCTGGTCCCATAGGACTTCTTCGAAGGCCGCCATCTTTTGCGTTAATAGTTCGGCTGTGAGGGGCGATTTCCATGTGCCATAGGGCGCCACGGTCGGGGCGTTGCGCATCTATTCACCGCTTTCCGGGTTTTCCACTCGTTCTTTGTGCTATTCGTGACAGGCATACGTTTTCCTGCAATCTGGGCGGTGTTCCCGGCGTAGAAAGGTTTGCTATAGTGGAGGTCAAATCCAACTGAGAGAAGGGCGGATGTGAGATGACGGCGACCGAAATTCTACGCTTGGTCTCGGCCGGCGAGGCTCAAATTATTGATGTGCGTCCCGTGCCGGCGTACAGCGGCGGCCACGTGCCGGGGGCGCTCAGCGCGCCTTTTAATCGCCAGAACTGGGCTCCCGCCGTGGCGCAATGGGCCGGCCAGCATTCCGTCGGAATTATATTGTTCGGGGATAATGCTGTCATTTTGGACGCGGCCCTAAAAGCTTTGGCTGGGCACCACATGACACCTCGCGCGGTTTGGACTCAGGGCTCGGATGCTTGGCGGCAGGAGGGCGGCGCGCTGGCGGCGATTCGCCAGATAACCGTGGATCAACTGCAGCAGGAGCGCGCCAACCATGTGGTCATTGACGTGCGGGAACCGTACGAGTGGCGAAGCGGTATTATACCGGGTGCGCTGAAAATTCCCTTGGGCCAGCTGTCGGCACACCTGGAGGAACTCGACCGGAATCGGTCCTATGCGGTCGTCTGCGCGCACGGGAACCGCAGCCAAGCGGGAGCTTCGTTACTAGCAGATAACGGGTACGAGGCCGGGTCCGTAGTGGGCGGGATGGCTATCTGGCTGAGCTCCGGTTATCCCGTGGACCAAGACTAGCTCCTCCCCTCGCCGCCAGGACCCCGTCATAGTAGGTGATAATCGCAGAATTTCGCCATTTCCCTCTTAGTACTGGCCTTACGCTGAAAAATTTGTTAGAACCATGGTATGGAACAGACC
>JAJZBJ010000155.1 GCA_021798975.1 Bacillota bacterium
TTCGGACCCTCCGACATCTCGCCCGATTGAGACACCACATTCTTGTCACAATCCCACACCGCCACCGGGCGATGGATAACCCCGCCCAGGGTGTGCAGGATGTCTTGGAAACTGGATGAGGGCGCTAAAATGCTGGCCAAGAGACGATGCTGGACCGTCAACGTCTGCTTGAGTTCCCGTGACAGCGCATTGGCCAGTTGATAGTCCTGGGCGTTGGCCACCGCAATGGCGGCGTGATCGGCTAGGGCCACGGCAATCCGCAGATCAATCTCAGTGAAGTTGCGATCCGTGTCGTAGTTGTCGATAACCAAAACGCCCACGGTGCGGTCTCCGACGCAGAGGGGTACCGCCAGGGAACTTCGCAGGGGATTGGTGGGACGCCCCACGGCCAACCGCACCCACCGATCGTTGTGCGGCAACAGGTTTTGCTGCGCGCGCCGCACGTCTTCCGGAGTGGGCAGAAGCAAGGGCTCCTTCTTCAGAAAGGCTTGTCCGGTCAGCGACTCGCCCGGCTTTAAATGGACATGCTGCATGTAGCGCATTTCAAACCCCACGCCACCCACCGGGTACAAAAGATTTTCTTCCACGTCATAGAGGAACACGCAGGCAAAATCCGAACCGGGAATGAGCCGCAGGCTGCCATCCATGAGGTCCTTCAGCACGCTGTCGAGGTCACGTCGCGAAGTCAGCCGGCGGGCCAGGGCCAACAGTTGTTCCAACACGTCGACGGGCAGCGTAGACATACGTACTCCCCCACAAAGTTTTCCAAATATTTTAGCACGAACCAAGTAGCGAGAAAAGTCGTTTGGTGTCGAATGCAAGAGATGAGCCGGGAGTGGCAGGATATGGCCGCTTGTCCGCCGTTGCGCTATGCTCCCCATGAGGAGGATGAGAAGGTGTACCCTATCGAAATTGACGGACCGGGCCTCGCTCAGGCACAGCGTGTGGTGATTGTCATCCACGGCATGAGCACGACCGTAGAAATACTCAAAGCTGGCTATCCGGCGCCCGAGGACGGAAGCTTGACCAAAATCTACTGGCGGCTTCCGGTCTTGCGGGAAGGGGCAGAGTCTCTCCAGAGGCGACGCCAGGAGGATGTGTTCCGGCAGTTGTTCGCCAGCGTGGTGGACGAGTCCCGGGCCGAGCTCAAAACCTTAATCCAGAGTCTCGGCAAGCGGCCTGTGGGACTGTTTGGGTTTTCCATCGGGAGTCTGATTGCTCTCTTTGGCGCTGCGGAGAATCCCGAGGTTGGCGCGCTGGTGACGGTCGGCGGCGTCCCTGATCTAGATTATCTGCAGCACTATTATCCGGATTATCCCTGGGCCGATTCGGCGATCCAGACGCGTCGCCAATCCTATGCAGTGTCCGCCCACAGGGAACGCCTAGCCTCGGTTCCGACTCTCATCATGCATGGAGAGTCGGATGATGTGGCCAAGTGGGAGTGGATGCAAGACTTTGCGGAAACACTGATGGCGGCTTCCCCCGCCTCCCGAATCCAAAAGTTCGCCCACATGAGACACCGTCTCTCGGGCGAAACGCCCGAGGAGCAACAGGATCTGGACAATTTGCGCCACATGGCCGACCAGTGGTTTGTGGACCACCTGGCCTAATTTCTCGCCCGGCCCGGCGCGCTCTCCGCTAGCTGACGGGTGAGCCATTCCTCTAATGCATGGCGGCTCTCTGGGCTGCCCCTGTGAACCGCCTCATGCCATATCTCCGGATCACCGTATTCGCCGATCCGGAGAAAGGCGGTCAGCGGGCACGCCTCCAGGGCACCGTGGTGGCCATACTTCCAATCGTAAGCGGCCGCCCCCAGCATGCTCCGCACGGTCCTGTCGGGAGGGCGCGGCGGCACAAAGGCCTTGGACCACGCGATAAATTGACCAGCAGGCATGGGCCGGGCAAAACCATAGCCTTGTCCCAACGGAACGCCAAGCAACTGCACCGCCTCAATCATGTCCGGCGTTTCCAATCCCTCGGCCACCACGTCTCGACCGAGCCGTCGTCCCAACCCGCTGAGTGCATCGATGACCGCGAAGGTCCGGGCCGGATCGTGATGGATCCGCCGCACTAATCCCTGGTCGATCTTGACCGTACGCAGCGGCAGCGAAGCAAGACGCATCAGACTGCTGTACCCCGAACCCAAGTCGTCCAACGCAATGCCAACCCCCAAATCAACAAGCTTCTCAACCGCTGCATCACGAACCTGCTCGTCGATATACTGGGTTTCCAAGAGCTCCAAGCTGAGGCAACTGGGTTCCATTCGATGGCGGGATACCGCCTCGGCAACCCACCCGGGCAATTCCGGCAACAGCAAACAGGACGGGGGGAGGTTGACAGCCACGCGGACATCGATGCCTTCTCTGACAAAGGCCTGGCGGTGCCGTAACGCTTGATCTAAGCCCAGCCTGAACAGCCGTGCCAAGTCGTCTTGGCTCAATAGCGGAACGAAGACCCCGGGCGGGAGGACCCGACCGTCGCGCAGGCACAACCGTGCCAAAGCTTCCACCGACACCACTTGGCCGGTGTGCAAATCGACCACCGGCTGGACATGCATCTCCAACCCGCCGCCAAAGAGGCGATCCCGATATTGTTGCGCCGTGTCCTCATTCACCGCATCCCGGGAGGACGTAGCTCGGCGCCATAGCAATTCCCAACGAGCTCGCAGCCCTTGAGCAAACTGGCGCATTGCTGTCGATTCGAACTGATAGGGATAGCGCCCGGCGATGTAGAGACCGGCGACAAACCGTTTGTTTCGATCCACAATCGGAATGGCCATCAGACTGCGGACACCGAAGGCCTCTGAATCCTGCCAGACATCCGCTCGAGGGTCTTCACGCAGGTCCCTAATCCGAAATTCCTGACCCTTTTCTGCTAAATGGGCCACAGTCGCGGTAAGATAGGGGGCATCGTTCCCAAACCGTCGCGTCACATGGGAGGCCTCTGCCCCGGCACTGGACTCGAGGGTCACCTCTCCGCTGGCGCCAAGACGCACCACGAATGCCGCTGAAATACCGGGCAATTCGGCCAAGCGGGCCGCCTCGGTCTGCGCCGCCTCCACCCAAGGAAGACCAGACGCCGGCAGATCCTGACCGAGAAATTCCAAGTACGCTGTCACGGTCGTCTCGCCTGTTTCCAGCATGATGCCGAGCACCTCGTGGAGCCGCTTTTCGATGACTCTCTGCAGGCGATAGCGATCGCGGGCGCTCATCCAGAGCCGATCCAGCGCCTCCGTGAGAACTTCTTGATACCCGGCCGCGCTGCGCGTGCGCCACGACAAGGGTGAGCCCACCAACGTCAGAACCTGTCCGAATGCATGCGCTTGACGCGCGACCTCCTCCCGCCGGACGTCGGGGTCCAGTACCGCATCCGCCAGCGCCAGGCGCTGGGCCTTCAATTCGTTGCGAAGACTGGGTGGAAGACTGTACAAAATCTTGGCGTCGGAGGGACTATCCTCCATCATCTCATAGAACAGCTCACTCCAGCGGCTGGCCGCCTCTTCGACAATCGGCCGGACAGACTGGAGAAGCGCTGCAGCGCTCGGGGCGTACGGATCTTCGGGTTCCAGCGCTTCGGTAGATTCCAATTCCGATTCGGATCCGGCCCGCTGCCACCAGCGAATCCGGTCGTGCTTGTGCCGTTTGACCCGGTACAGCGCCTGATCTGCTGCCCGCATCAAATCCGCCGCATTGGCCCCATCCTCCGGAAATACGGCAATACCCATGCTAAAATCCATCAGAGTGTCACTGGGAGTCGCTTCCATGGGGACCTCCACAATTTTGTGGAGGTGCGATACGAGCGCCTCCATGTGCGTGCCGACATCGCGGAGGTCCATGCCATCCACGATGATCACGAACTCGTCGCCCCCGGTCCGACCGACGAATGCCTCGGCGCCCAGTTGTGCCGCCAAGCGCCCGCTAAGCTCACGCAATACCGCGTCGCCGGTCGTATGTCCCCAGGTGTCATTCACCTGCTTAAAATTGTCCAAGTCCAGGAGACACAAAGCCAGTACCGTATCTGCCACTTTGGCCAGCATCAGGCGATGCTCCAATTCCGATTCGAATGCCCAACGGTTGGCCAGGCCCGTGACAGCATCGGTGTAGGCGTGACTGGCCAAGACCTCTTCCATGCGGGCACGCTCGGTCACGTCTTGAACTGTCCACACAACCGTATCGCCTATGCCATCGTGTGTCCGACTCATGGCCATATCGACGATGACGATGCGGCCGTCCTGTCGCTTGAGTCGTGCTCCGGAGAGGGTTCCCTGACCCTCTACCCCAACCAGGGCTAACAACTGCTCCACCAGAACCCGGTCCTCACTGCGGCCGCAGAAACTCAGAACAGACTGTCCCAACAGGTCCGACAGCCCTCCATAGCCCAAGAGATGCACCAAATGCGGGTTGGCGAAAGTCACCGTACCCTCCTGGCAGAGGGCGATACCCGCATCAGCATGGTCCAAGAGGACACGTTGAGCCTGTATCAGGGCGACTTCCCGCATACGGCCATCCAAGCGATCCAGGCCACGGGCCACTGTGCGGGCCACCTCGTCCAGCAATAACCGGATTTCGGGCTCGAATTCCGCCCCCTGGGTCAGGTATAAATTCAGGAGTCCCCACGGGGACCCCTGTCGGTCGATACGCACCGCCACGACACCGGTCAAACCGTTTTGTTCGGCGCGCAGGCGCCACAACTGCATCGTGGGATCTTCGTTCATGAAGGCTTCATACCGTGTCTGTCCATCCCTCCAGGTCTGTCCGCTCAGCCCCTGTCCTTCCGTTCTTTGGGGATCGACAGAGATACGGATACCATCCAAATACTGGGTTCTGCCCCCCGCGGCCCGAACCTGAAGAAAACCCTGATCGTCTGGCGTTCCGCACCACACCAAACCCAAGGGCTCTTGCCGGACCGCTTCTTCACAAACGGCCTGCAGCAGGCCGAATTCGTCGGCGGCATCTGCCGCGATAGCGTGTACGGTCGCCAGCAGTCGGTTAAACTCTGCCAATCGCTCCGCTGACCGCACCTTGTCTTCGTCCATGGCAATGTCCTCCCCAATTCCCATTCCGCGGGGCCGCTCTGTCCCATCACATGGCGAAATCAAGGATTTCCCGGCGTCGACAGCATCAGGCCGAGTCTCCCGATTGCGGATCCCCCAAATCATGCGTCCTTCCTACCGGCGGCGATGTCGAGGGACTGTCCTTGCATCTGCGGTACCATTCCATGACCAATTGATCCAATTTCCGTGACATGGCAACCACACCGGGATCGGATAATCCCGGTGCCTCACTGGCCAATCGTTCCAGTTCCTGCCTTGCACTCCGAATCGATTCCAGCAATTGCCGGCTCTTCCAATCCACAGGCTCACCCCCTGGACGACCCCGGCATCCGGAAATCATGCAATACGGTTCCGGTCACGGCGCCTGCTGGCCGTTGATGTAATCCCATAAACCGTTAACTGCCATCAGCGCCCAATCTCCGTCCCCTGACCGACGGCCCGCCCACTACGCACCCCCAATTGGGTCACCATCATACGACGCATGTTTCATGTAATTATATTCATTATATTCCATTATTCGCCAAACTTCAAATATATGCGCCCATTTTATCCACGTTTTCGACTCGTCTCGGCGTCAAGGGCGACGCCCTTTTGAGCTAAGTTCTCAAGACATTCGGCCATGTAGGCGTCATTGTGCTCGGGGTAAATAGCGGCCTCACCCCGGCGCCGCTCGAAAGCTTGACCGGACCGGGCGGTCATCCCCAATTGCTTCCCGCGATAGCTGGGGTTTCGCCAGAGGGGGTCAACCCGATATCCGCGCCGCGCCATTTCATCCATCACCACCCCGTGATAGGCGACAAGATACCCAAACGGGTGCTGGAACACATAGTCCACGGTGGCATGCTTTCGCCCCCACCCCCGGCCCCGCAGCGCGCAACATTCCCGATGTTGGCCCAAGAGCTGCGGGGTGGGCAAGTACGGGATGAGCATCTCATGCCAAAGCCTCATGGCCTTGCCTCCGCGCCCTGCACGCGGTACAGCAGCTCCTCGGGCCCACGGACCACAACGATGCTCGGGTCGGCTGTCTTGGGCCACGCCAGTCCGCCCGCAAACACGGTCGCCAACCGGGCGAGCCGCGGAACCTCGGTATTCACGAACGACGTGAGATAACTATTGTCGCGGCGACTGGCCGTGGCGATGACGGCCACCCAGCTGGGCTCCCATTTCAGGGCGGCGCGTTCGATCGCCCCCGGAGCCGGGCTCGGTCCCAAAATGCGCGCATCGAACCCTGCCAACGCCGCTTCCAGGGCCAGAAGAAGCGCCGGCAGGTCGTGTCGATCTCCGGGGGGAACCACGCACAAAGCCCGCGGTCCATACTGGCCCGGCGATAATTCGGCCAAACTGTCCAGCAGCACTTGGCGGCACGCCTCGCTGGTCACCTGCTCCTGATCGGGAAGCCACTTTCCCTGAGACCACCACTCCCCGACTTGAACCAGCACAGGACGAATAATTTCATCGATAACGGCGTGAAGGCCGAAATGCAAGATAGCGCGCTTGAGCTCCTGCCCCACCCGGACGCGCTGCATGGCTTCCCCCGCCGACAAGATGCGCCGCCGCCATCCCTCGGCATCCGGGATGGGCGCCTGACTTGGCTCCGCCACCCCCATCTGGGGCCCATCCAGCCACCGCACCGCCTTCCCCACCTGGACCCCGTCATGAACCCATCGCGCCATTTGCTTGAGCCGCGCCACATCATCAGCGGTGTAGCCGCGGTATCCGTTGGGAAGCCGCACAGGACGCACCACACCATACCGTTCTTCCCACTTCCGCAACTGCTGGGTTGTGAGT
>JAJZBJ010000156.1 GCA_021798975.1 Bacillota bacterium
TAGCGGCCCCGTTGCACGAGAGACCCGCTTCTCCGACCACCAGGTCCGGCGACAAGCCCACCGCAACCATGTCCTTGTCCCCTTGCCGGAGTATCGAAAGCGCGACCGTAAGTTCATACTCGCTAAAACGCGGGTACAACAAAACCGCGGTTTTTTTCATGTAATCCTCCATGGTTAATCCATTCCCGTGACATTCACTAATCCATTGGGTGCCGCCTATCGATGGGTTGCCCCAAAACCACTGTACCATGGGATCGATTCCCTGTGGCAGACATTCTCAGATGTTCCGCAAAGTGGCAAGGGCCCGCTCCCTTGGGATAGAGAGGCAGGCCCCTAGGCATGCAATCTAGCGGTATGCGGCGGCCCGACGCTCCATGCGCATGCCGATGCGGCCGATTATGAAGGACATGATGAGGTAGGCGATAGCGGCCATCACATACAGCGGTCCGGCCTGATTCGTCGCGTCGACGCCGAGGCGGGCTTCATACATAATGTCGGCATAGCCAATCAAATACAGCATGGTTGTGTTCTTCAACTGCAGCACCACGAAGCTGGTCAAGGGCGGCAACATGGCCACCAACGCCTGCGGGAAGATAATTTTCCGCATGGTCGTGCCGGAGCTCAACCCCAGCGCCGCCGCCGCTTCCCGCTGTCCCTGGGCTACTGCCATGATGCCAGAGCGGAAGATTTCCACGGCATATCCCACGCCGTACAGCACCAGCCAGATGAGGGCAGCCGCCAACGGCGAGAAGGTGATTCCCACCTGATTGAGACCAAAGTACAGAATAAACAGCTGTAAAATGGCGGGCAGTCCCCGAATGAGTTCCACATACCAGGAAATCAGTAGGCGGATAAGACGGGGACCATAGAGCCGCCCCACTGCCGCCAGCACTCCCAGGATCATGGACAGGACGGTCGACACCACCGTAAGCCCAAAGTCCTTGAGCGCCCCGGCGGCGTAGACGCCGACATAGTGCATAGCGACGCCCATCAGTCCTCGCCCCCTTGGCCCGCCGCTGCGCTTAGTTCCTCCATGGTCTCGACCGGTTCCAGTACTCGCCGTAGAAACTGCTGGGCTCTCTCCGTCTGGGGAGACTCCAGCACCTGCCGGGCCGGGCCCATTTCCGCCACCCGGTGGTCCGCCATAATCACCACCGTGTCCGCCACCTCTTTCGCAAACGTCATCTCGTGGGTGACCAAGATCATGGTCATGCCCTGCTTCGCCAAGCGCTGAATGGCTGACAGCACCTCGCCCACCAATTCCGGATCCAGCATCGAAGTGGGCTCGTCAAACAGCATGACTTCCGGCTCCATCGCCAATGCCCGGCATAGCGCCACCCGCTGCTGCTCACCACCGGAGAGCCGTTTCGGGTACATGTCTTTTTTGTGTTCCAGTCCCACGAGGTCGAGCAGTTCCCGGGCCAAAGCCACGGCCTTCTCGCGTGGCACCTTCTTCACATCCAGGGGCGCCAAAATGATGTTTTCCATCACCGTCAGGTGCGGAAATAGGTTGAATGTCTGAAACACCATCCCCACCCGCGTGCGGATATCCCGGAGCACCGCGCGGGATGGACTTTTCAATCCCCCATGCAGGGTGTGCCCGAGGAGTTCCAGGGTTCCCCCATCAAAGGGATGCAGGTGGTTGATGCAGCGGATGAAGGTGCTTTTCCCGGCTCCGCTAGGGCCGATAATGGCGACCACTTCGCTCTTATGGACGTCCAAGGAGACGTCCTCAAACACCAGTTGGGAACCAAACCGTTTGGTCAGTCCCTGGGCGCTAACCACGACGTCGTTGGACATTAAGCTCCCACCTCGCTAACAATTTGGACAGAATCAGATAGAACAGGAAGTAGATCACACCGGCCAACAGCAGCATGTCCAGCGGCAAGAAGTTGTTTGCGGATGCGGCGTTGGCCTGGAACATCAAATCCGCAACGGCGATGGTAAATACCAGCGATGTATCCTTAATGAGGTTGCTGAGTTGGTTGGTGGCTGGCGGCAGAATGGCAAAGAAGGCTTGCGGCAAAACGATTTTCCGCATCACCAAACCCTCCGGCATGCCCAGCGCCGCGGCTGCCTCCTTTTGGCCCCGGTCGACCCCCATAATGGCGCCGCGAAAGATTTCCCCATACAGAGTGGCGTAGAATCCGCCCAGCCCAACCACGGCCGCCACAGGTCCGGAGAGTTTCAACCCCGCCTGGGCAAGACTGTAGTAGCAGATAAACAAGATAATCAGCACGGGAATCGCCCGGACAATCTCTACGTAGGCTGTCGCCATAAAGTCCAATACCCTGAGCGTCGAAAGACGCGCCAAAGCCAGCAAGAATCCCAACACGATCGCCACCAACAAGGAGGCGCCGGTCAGTTCCAGCGTGACGCGCACGCCCTGCCAGTAGTCAGGCAGGTACTGAACCCAGGCTGACCACAATGTATGCATCGCTTTCTCTCCCCCACAGATGCCTGTTCTCTACGGGCGGGGGCTCGCCCCCGCCCACACCGGTGCCCGGCTAGCTATTCGGAGCCTGGGCAATGCCCTTCAAGTACACCGAACTGGTCATCCCATACTTGTCGAGAATCTTTTGCTCGGTACCGTTCTCGGCAATTTTCTTCAAGTACGCGTTCAGTTTCTTCAAAAAGGATTGGCTGTACGGGCCTTTCGGCACGCCGAAGTACCCGCGAAGTCCTTGGATGGGCGGGGCGATGGAGGACGGAACGGGACCCAATATCTTAATGTGAAGCGAGGGATTAGTCTTGTGGGCCCACGAAATGTCCACGTCCGGTTGGAAGTCGGCCGCGACACGTCCCGCAGACAGCGCTAAGAAGCTCTCCGCCACTGACCCATACTGCGTAACGGTGGCGTTGGGCACCTGGTTGGCTTCCGGCACCTCGGCGGATCCGGTCACAACCGCAATGCTTTTCCCCTTCAAAGCCGACAAGCTGGCGGATTTCACCGCTGGATTTTGCGAATTGACCGCGACGGCGTCGTTATAGTTCAACATCGGCCGGCTAAAGGACAGTACCTTGGCACGGTCGCTGTTCTTATAAATATCAATCGTGATATCGGCCCGCTTGTCGGCGACGGCTTGGATGGACGACGAAAAGGGTAGCGCGTCAATCTTGAGGTGTGCCCCCAGAGACTTGGCAAAGCCTCGCAGGATATTCACGTCGTATCCGGTCCATTGTTTAGTGGTGGTGCTTTGAAAGTCCTGCGGGGCAAACGCCGATTCTGCAATAATCAGCTGATGTGTCGATTGCACCTGCCCCAACAGGGTGCTGCTTTGACTCGATCCGCAGCCGGCCAGCAAGAAGGTGCCTGCCAGGCCCGCCGGAACTACCCATTTGTAGACGCTGTTCAATCGTGTATCCTCCTCGTCATCGGTTTATTTCGGCCCATTCTGCGCCACACGTGCAGCAAAGCTGACCCCTGAGATGACAGGCGTTTGACGTTTGGCGCACGACAACAAGCCGTCTCTTGCGACGGCGAAGCAAGGCGTTCAGCCACAACCATCCGGCAATAAAAATCTGGGCTCCATGGAAATGAATTACGCGCCCTGTGTGAGACGTAGCAGCACGCCGTCAGCCCTGTCAGTCAGCTCGTCGAACGAGCTTTCCCCCGGGTGGTCCGGTTTTGCCCAACTTCCCCACAGGCACTCGAAGAGCGCCCGTTGCTCCACGCGGAGCAGCGATGCTTTGCCAAACCCGGGTTAGTCCCGGACAAAAGAAGCGCAGGAGTTCTGACTCAGCAAAGATCGTCTGTGAATCCAATGTTACACAATGCAGTCATAAGACCCATCTACCCTAACATACGTTCGCTTGTCCCATCAACCCATGCGGATTCGGAGGACTCCGCTCCAAGCATGGACGCGGCCCGGGGATTCCGCTGATGACCAAAGTCATGCCAGGTGGTGACCATGGTGACTGGGAACCCATACGGCCCCGCTTTACCATGAACCTATCGACGGTCATCCATTTATCTGTAAGGAGGCACATCATGGCCGCAATCCGTGTCAACAATGCTGTCAAACGCTTCGGCAACGTCATGGCCCTGCAGCACGTTACGCTGGAGGTGGACAGTGGGCAGACGGTCGCCATCTTAGGCCCCAACGGTGCCGGCAAAACCACGCTCATCGACATGCTGGTGGGTCTATCCCGGCTCACCTCGGGGAACATCGAAGTGCTCGGGCACGTCATGCCCAAAGAGTCCCGCCGCGTGCGGGAACGCATCGGCCTGTGTCTGCAATCGACGGCATTTTTTCCGCGCCTGACGGTCCGGGAAACGCTCAGCCTGTACCAACATTTCTTCACCCGGCGCCGCAGCGTCGACGAACTGCTGGACTGGGTGCAGTTGACCGAGAAGGCGTCCGAACCGGTTTCCAAGCTGTCCGGCGGCCAGCAGCAGCGGGTAGCGTTGGCGGCAGCTTTGGTCAACGATCCCGAAGTGCTGTTTCTGGATGAACCGACCACCGGTCTGGATCCGCAAGCCCGCCGCGACATCTGGGATCTCGTCGAGATGAGCCGCCAGCACGGGCGCACGGTCATTCTCACCACCCACTACATGGAAGAAGCCCGCCACTTGGCGGACCGGGTCATCATTCTCGATCGCGGTCGCGTCGTGGCAGATGGAGCCCCCAATGCCCTCATCCGCCAATATGCCCCCAACCGGGTCGTACGGGTCAGCGGGGACCACCTCGAGAGTCTGGAAAAACTGGGCTGGAATCCCGTGGCGGGAGCCTCCGGCCACGAATGGCAGCGCCCCCTCGAAGACCACGACCAGTCCCTGGAGTCGCTTTTGGCGGCGGCACGCCAGTCCGGCGCTCACGTCCAACGGGTTTCGATTCAAGAGTCCTCGTTGGAGGATGTCTTCCTCCACTTGACCGGAAGGAGTTTAAGCGCATGAGCGCGTACACCGCTTTGGTGTCTGCCCATCTCAAAATCCTGTTTCGCTCGCGGGAGTTTCTCTTTTGGGACTTGATGTTTCCGGTGTTGCTCATGATTCTCTTGGGCAGCGCTTTCGGCCACTCCGGATTCAGCGCCACGGTAGGCGTATCCGGTCATGGGGCCGTCCGCCCGCTCATCCTCCATACCCTGCACCATATTGCAGGCGTGAAAGTGGTGCTAACCCAAGCAGGCCCCCAGGGCATCCGCTCCGGCCACCTGGACCTCTGGATGCAAATTCAGCATCACCACGTCGAGCTCATCCGCACCGCCTCACCCACGTCAGAGATGACGGCCACCATAATCCAAGGGATTATCGATCAGATGAATCTTGCCATGATCCATGCGCCCGCCGCGATATCGCTCCACATCTCCCATCTCCCCGGACCGACCTTCAACTATGTGGACTTTTTGGTGCCGGGCATTCTGGCCATGAGTCTCATGACCAGCGGGCTGTTTGCCGGCGGTTCCCTCGTTACCTATCGCACCCAGGGAATCTTGCGCCGCTTGCAGGCTACGCCGCTCTCCGCCCCTCAGTTTCTGTTGTCCCGCTATACCGCCCAACTGGTTCTGGCGCTGCTGGAAACGGCTATTCTCTTGGGCGTCGCCCATGTGCTGTATGGATTCTCCCCGCGCGGGTCCGTCCTAGCATTCGTGATATGCTTGTTGCTAGGAAGCACAGGATTCCTCATGATCGGGTTTTTCGTGGCCAATGTGGTCGGAACCCCGGAGGTGGCATCGACCGTCAACAACGTGATTAACCTGCCGATGATGTTCTTATCCGGCGTGTTCTACCCCGTCGGGCAGCTGCCGGCTTTTATTAAGCCGCTCTCAGCGATTCTGCCGCTCAAGTACCTGGCGGATGCGCTCCGAAATATTATGCTGGCCAGCCAGACGCTCCCCCAGCAAACCCAGCCCTTGTTGGTGCTGGCGGGCACCGCGGTGGTGTTCGGGGTATTGGCGTCCTGGCTCTTCAAGTGGGATGCACGCCGTGTATAACAAGATGCGGCAGCGGCAGGATGTATGGAGTGTCACCCGATCATTCTTCATCATTGCCGGGGGCGGCGTAGGTTGGCTGGTCTATCATCCGCTCCCCCTCAATCGGACGGTCGCCATCATTGCCACCAGCCTTCTGCTTATCGCAGTGCCGCCCCGTTGGTACCGCAAGAACCTTTTGACGCTCTTGGGGGAAACCACGTTGGCGGTGGCGCTGGCGCTGCTGGTACCCGGGCTTGGCATCTTTCCCCTCTTCTTAATCGCCTCCGATTTCGGCTCCCACGATTATGCCGGGGGCACCAGGCTGAGCCTCTCGGCAGTGCTGGGCGTCACCGCCTCCTGGAGTTTGGTGGGAGCCACCCACACCGGTCCTTTGCCGTGGGACCAATTTCTCTTGTTGGCGGCCGTCTTCTCGCCCGCCATGTGGGCCAACATGCGCGGCGTGCAGGACCACCGCCGGCTGGCAGAGGCATATCAGGACCTGCAACAGGCCCAGGAGACCGTGCGGGAGCTGGCCGGTCTGCAGGAGCGCGAACGCATTGCCCATGAGTTGCATGATGTGCTGGGCCACTCCCTCACCCTGATCATTTTGAAAGCGGAGCTCATGCAGGAACGGCTGCGAAAGCAGGATCTGGCCGGCCTCGGCGAGGACAATCAGGCCTTGCTGGCGGTCGCCCGGAAGTCCCTGCAGGACGTGAGAAGCGTGGTGGAAGCGCAGCCGGCCGGGCTGCATGGTCCCGGCGCGATCCAGTCGCTCCGCCAGGAATTGGAGGAGGCCGGCCTCGAAGTGCAAGTATCGTGGGCCGGCGACCCCTCCTGGCCGTCGGACTTGGAGTCCGACATTCTATTAATG
>JAJZBJ010000157.1 GCA_021798975.1 Bacillota bacterium
ATGAGCACGTCTTGGCGCAATCCCGAAACGATTAGCGGTTCGGGACTGCCGGTAAGCGTCGTCACCACGTCGGCCTGGCCGACCGCCGCGGTCAGATGGTCAACAACCTGGATCGCCACGCCTGCCATGGCGTCAAGAGCCTCTAGACGGGCGGCCAGGGTCTGCGCTTTGGCGGGGGTGCGATTCCAAATGGCGAGATGGGTCATGCCGCCCAAATCAGCCAAGGCACGGCCGTGAAAAAAAGCCTCGTAGCCCGCCCCAACGAGTAGATGACGGGCTCGCTTCAACGCTAACCGCTGGGTGGCAAAGGCTGCGATAGCGGCCGTGCGCATACCGGTAAACCACGCCCCGTCGACCATGGCCAATAACCGCCCCGTGGACAGTTCGGAGAGGGCCACGTGACCCGACAACCCCGGCAGTCCACGCTGGACGTTGTCCGCGCGCACAAACAAGGTCTTCTCAACCGCTAGGTCAGACCCGGCATCATCCACCACCATGACTAACGCGAGCCCGCCCTCCCCCGAATAGTGCCAGCGGACGCTTCGATCCACGCCTTGAGGGCCGGCTAATGCATGGGACAGCGCTTCGAGGACGACCGATGGCGGAGCCAGGCGATCCAGGGTTTCCGCATCAAGCCACAGGGGTTGATTCACGAAACAGGCACCGTGGCGCTCAGCACCACCGCGCCCATCCATTCACTGCCCCACGACGCCGGTTCGGTGCATATCACAATTTGATCGCCGGGCTTCAACCCGCCTTTCACCACAAACCACGCCCGGCCGTCTTTCATATGCAGAGCCCCCAAGGCTTTCGGGCCGACCCCGTTGATGCGCCACACCTCATAAACCTGGTGCATGGGCGGCGCCGCCAATGTGGGAATACTCATGGCCGCACGTCCGCTGGGCAGCCACACCACCATGTGGCCGAATTGACGTCCATAACTGCCGGTTAGCGCGACCAGATCCTTGCGGGGGGCCGCAACCCGGCCGCCGCCCCCATGCATGGCGTGCCCAACGCCCACGCCGATCAGTAAAGCCCCCGCAAGCGCCAGCCCCACCCATGTCGTCGACCAGCGCCGTTGCCGGGCTGTCGCCACGCGCTTTTCCAACCGGCGCAGCACGGCCGGCGGCGGGGGCTCCTTGGAAATCCTGAAAATCAACTCATCAGCCCATAGGACCCCGGCCCGGGTGAGCTCTTGGCAGGGTTCACACTGCTTGAGGTGGGCGAGATAGCGTTCCTGGTCGGGCTTCTCCAAGTCGCCGGCCAAAAAACGCAGGGTGAGGGCTTCGGCTTCACAGTGCGCCATCCGAATGCGCCTCCTTTTCCAACTGGCGCCGCAGGTGCGCGAGCGCCAAACGCAGCCGACTCTTCACCGTTCCGACCGGCAAATGCAAGGCCCGGGCTACCCGGTGCGTCGGCAATCCTTCAGCATAGACCATCCGAACGACCTGGCGCTGCTCGGGAGACAACTCTTCCAAAAGTTCTTCCATGGCGGTCTCGCCGATGAGCGCCGCAATCGCGTCCTCGGGGTCGCGCACGTTGAGGATGCTGTCATCGGGAAATAGGATGCTCTGGTCTTTCCGGCCCACGGCCAGGTAGTCGTAAATGACGTGCCGTGCAATGACCAGAATCCATGTGTCGACCCCTCCCCGATCGCGATCCCATTTGTCGGCGTGGTACCACACCCGCAGAAAGACCTCTTGCACGACGTCTTCAGCCATACGGTCATCGTTGAGCCGCCGCCGGGCCAACTGGTACACGCCTGGGCTGTACCGGTGATATAACTCTCTCAGCGCATCCCATTGACCGCGTTGAACTTGCACCATCAACCCGGCAAGACTCTCCCGATCGGCCTGGCCTTGCACGCACCATCACCTCTTTGGGGAGATTGTAAGCCATCTTCGGCCTCAGATGCTCCGAAAATTGAATTTTTTCTTCGAGTGATCCGAACGCCGCACGAAATCGGTATCTAGGAATGAAATCAATCCGTGAGGAGCGAACAGCGATGACGATCACCCAGACTAGCTCACGTCCACGTCCAAAATGGTCTCCCGACCGGGTCCTAGACGCCATACAAGCGCGTGTCCAGCAAAATTTGCCTCTGAATCCCCAAGCATTGGCCTCCGAGGATCCACGGCTTCTGGCCGCTGGCCGGCGTTATTTCCAGTCATGGCCCCGCGCTCTCGCCGCGGCTGGAATTCCCGCGGAGTCGACCCGGCCGTGCGGTCGACGCCACGGACGCGGCTACTGGACTCGCGAACGCATCATTCAGAAAATCCTCGAACACGCAGAAGCCGGGAACCGCTTGCATGCGCACGCTATGCAAACCCACGACAACCGCCTGCTGTCTGCTGCTACATATCATTTTGGGTCATGGGCTCAAGCCTTGGAAGCGGCCGGTTATGACGCCGAGTCCATTCGCGCCTCCCGGCGCCATTCCTGCGAGTCGGTAGTCGCCGAAATCCGATCGCTCATTGAGGGCAAGGCTGACCTGCGCGACTGTGCCATCCGCAAGAGCCACCGCCCCCTGTATTGGGCCGCTCAAAAATACTTCGGCAGTTGGAAGCAGGCTTTGAACCAGGCCCGCCTCTCTGCCCAAGCCCCCGGGCGTTCCTAAACCTTGCACCCTGGACGCAGGTGCCGCAAGATGGAGAAAAATCATTTTGGGGGCGCTTACGTTGCCATCTATCCGGGTCGCACTGATGCAGTTGAACCTCACGCAGGGAGTGGATGCCTCGCTGGCATTAACCGAAAGCCTCTTGGCCGACGCTCAAGACCAGGGCGCCGACTTGGTGCTGTTCCCGGAACTGTTTCCCCATCCCTGGTTCCCCGTGGCCGAAGACTCTCGCCACTTTGCCTTAGCGGAAGAGATTCCCGGCATTCTCTCCCAGCACATGGCCGCCTTAGCCCGCCGATTTCACACCACGCTCGTCGTGCCCTTGTATGAAGTCCACGGGTCACGGCGCTATAACACCACCATCGTCCTATCCGACCAGGGAGACATGCTCTTCCGTTACCAAAAGAACCATATCCCCTATCATCCCGGATGGTTTGAAAAGTACTATTACGACCCCGGCACGCTGGGATTCCCCGTGTTTCATTTTCGGGGCGCCACCATTGGCATCCAAACTTGCTGGGACAATCTGTTCCCGGAGGGTACCCGGCTTCTCGCGCTCCAAGGGGCCGATGTCGTGTTGGCGCCCCGCGGCACCGGCAACGAAAGCCGGGAACGCTGGCGCACCCAGTTGGGCGGCAATGCCCTCGCCAACAACCTCTTTGTCGTATCGGTCAACCGCGTCGGTTTAGAGGGTGGGCAGTGGATGTTCGGCGGCGACAGCTTTGCGGTAGGACCCCACGGCAACATGATTGGCGCGGCCAGCGGGGACAATGAAGTCAGAACGGTCGAGCTCGATTTGGGTCAGGTGACCGAAGCGCGGCGAGACTGGCCATTTCTATATGACCGGCGCCCTGAGCTCTACCAGCGTTTGGCGACGCGGCGCCCCTAAGGAGACACACGGCGTGAACGCATCCCCCCACATTCCCGGATGGAAGCTGGTCACCTACAGCGCCAACCAGTTGGGCATCAACTTATTGTGGCAAGCCTTTAACACGGTGGCCGTGTTCTTTTACGTAACCGTGCTCAAGGTGCCCGGAACCGCCCTCTCAACCGCGCTAATCGCCTATGGCGTCTTCAATGCCTTTTTGAATTTGGGCGCTGGATACCTCAGCGACCGAACCCGCACCCGCTGGGGGCGCCGCATTCCCTATGTGCTTATCGGAAGCCTGCCGTTTGGCATCGCCTTCTACCTGCTCTTCACGCCGCCCCACTGGGGCTCCGGGGGCCTCATCTACTACTTCCTGGGATTCACATTTATCTTTGACCTCTTCTTTACGGTCACCGCCCTCAACGCGACCGCCCTCTACCCCGAAATGTACCGAACGCCCCAGCAGCGATCATTCGTGGCCGCCCTGCAGCAGTTATTTGGCATTGCCGGCCTGATTTTAGGCGTAGCGCTGTCCAAGTCCTTGGGCGAGACCGTGGGCTGGTCGGTCATGGCTCTGGCCTTCGGCGCGATCGGTGCCGGGTCTCTCTATGTATCAGTCTTGGGGAGTTTCGAGAATCCCGCTTTCAGCGACGCCCCGCTGGCGTTTAAATCCGCCCTGCGCGAGACCTTTCGGAACCGGCGGTTCGTGACGTTCGTGCTGGCCAGTTTTCTGATCCAGCTGGTAACCACCATGCTCACTACCATTTCCTCGTTCTATAGCAAATACGTGGTACCGTTGTCACCGCTCGAGAGCACCATTTTCATGGGAGCCATCTTCATCGTGGCCATTCCGGTATCGTTTGTGTGGGCGCGGGTATCGCTCCGCATCGGCAGCGCCCGATCGATGACCCTCAGCACCGCGATGTGCCTTCTCACCCTGCTGCTGTTTATCGTAGACCGAAATCCCATCATGGTCATGGCCACAGGCGCCCTTTTAGGGCTCTCCGTGTCGGGATTCCTGGTGCTGTTGAATGTGTTGCTCGCCGAAGTGATCGATTACGATGCGCTGATCACCGGGAAACGGCGCGAAGGCATGTATCTCGGAATGAACGGCTTCATCATCCGCATCGGCCTGTCCGTGCAATATGCCATCATGGCGGTGTTTTTCGCCGTCAGCGGATATGACGCTCACCGCAGCACTCAGACGCTCACCACCATCTGGGGATTCCGCCTGCTTTTAGGTGCCGTTCCGGCAGCCTTCCTGTTTTTGGCCTTGTGGGCCTTGCGCGCATACGGCCGGCAATTGAAGAAGGACCCGCAAACCGCCTAACGCCGCTGGGGGCGGCGGCGCCCCATCCGCCAGGCGCCGAATAACTGCCACAGCACCAAAAGCGCCGAAATTCCCACCAACCACTCGGCCCGGGGCCATACACGGCGCGCCGCCGCCCCACCCAGAGCCCAGACCAGGGCCCAGGACAGCGCCAGGCGGGCTTGGGCCAAGTCAGCCAACCGGTCCAGCTTGCGCATGACCCCGGTGAGCTCCGGCTCTGTGCCCAAGCGGCCCTGTTCCAGCAACTCCAAAATCCGCCTGGCTTGACCCGGTACCTTGAGCCAGCCCGACAGGCTTGTCCATCCTGCGCCGACAGCCCCCTCGACCAGGCCCTGGGCCTGCGTCCCCAGCAGGCCAGCCCCCGTCCGCACCAAACCGCTCAACCATTCCGGCAGATCTCCGCGCTGCACGGCAGCGATGAGGGGCAGCGCCTCCCGTTTGAGGACCTCCATCCAATCGATCTCCGGATTGAGTCCCGATACCAGACCAAACAACATCCCAATGGCTCGTCCTAGAAACATATAGCGGGCGGGGAACTGCAGTGGCTCGTGGTAAAGGAAATCCTGGAATTGCGCAACCGCCCGGTCCATCTCCGGCCCCGGCTCCAAGGGTGTTCCTGATAAGCGCTCCAGCAGGAACTGAATCGCCCCGCGCATGACCCGAGCCGGGGTCCCGGGACGGACAAATCCCAAGTCGTCAATCGCGGTCAGCACCGCGTCGGTATCCTTCGCTAAGACGCCCCTCAGAAGGGCGCCAACGGCCCGAAGATCGCCTGCCGGAATCTCTCCCACCATACCAAAGTCCAAGAATATGACTCGCCCTTCTGGGTCGGCGAAAAAGTTCCCCGCGTGCGGGTCGATTTGCACGAACCCATCTACCGCGATTTGCTTTAAGTAAGCGCGGATCAAAATGTCTCCGAGCTCGCGCGGGTCCAGACCCAGCGATCGGATTCCCTCCGGATCGGTCAGTTTTACCCCAGTCGCATAATCCATGGCGAACACCCGCCGACGCGCCAGGGCGGTTATGGGGGCGGGTACACGGACTTGAGGTTCGTCCCGGAAGTTGGCGCCAAAGCGCTCCAAGTTGCGGACTTCTTGCTGGTAGTTGAGCTCCTGGCCGACCAGGGTCTCAAATTCCTCGAAGAGCCGCACGGCATTGATTCTGCGCCCCACCCGGGTGGTGCGGTCCACCACCCGCATGACAATCCGGAGGGCGCCCAGGTCGATGGCCGCCAATCGTTCGATACCCGGCCGCTGTACCTTTACCGCCACCTCGCGGCCATCAGACAAACGAGCGCGATAAACTTGTCCCAGCGATGCCGCCGCCACGGGCTCGGGGTCGATACTGGCCAGCATCTCCTCCACCGGCCGGCCCCATTCAGCCTCCAACAGTGGGCGCACCTGGGACCACGGAGCGGGCGGCACCTGATCCTGCAGCTGCGACAACTCCCGCGTAAAGGCGAGAGGCAGGACGTCAGTGCGGGCGCTCAAAAACTGGCCCACTTTGATAATCAGTCCGCCCAGGCGAAGGGCGGTTTCGCGAAAGCGAACCCCGCCCTCCCGATAAATGCCCGCCTCACGGTCCGCGAAGGCGGCCGTGTCCAAACTCCGACGCGCTCTCTCAATCCGGCGGCTGTCCCGCCAATAACTCAGCGCCAGCCGAAAGATAGCCAGGGTGCGCGTCGCCCGCGACCTTTCACTCACGCGGCGCCGATCCATCCGCGGGACTCGCAGGCGTTTGACGCCAGACATCCCACGCCGCATCCATTCTCTCCCGGAACTCCCGCCGTTTGGCATCGAACCCCGGATCCTCCTGGCGCGCCCGCCACACCCATAAAGATAGA
>JAJZBJ010000158.1 GCA_021798975.1 Bacillota bacterium
GGTTATCCGGTATGGCGCATATTCTGATCATTGGCGGTAGTGATGCGGGCATCAGCGCCGCATTGCGGGCCCGGGAGGTGGATCCCACCACCACCGTGACGATGCTGGTCGCGGATGCGTTTCCCAACTACAGCATCTGCGGCCTGCCCTTCTATCTCAGCGGTGAGGTCGCCGATTGGCACCAGCTCGCGCATCGCACGCTGGGCGACATTGAATCGGCGGGCATTCGGGTTCGATTGAACACCCGGGCTCTCGCGATCCATCCCGCTTCCCACACGGTGGAGGTGCAAACCGACGGCCAGGCCCCTGAGACGGTATCGTATGACAAGCTGGTAATCGGCACCGGGGCGGAACCCATTCGGCCGCCCATTTTAGGGGTGGATCAACCGGGGGTCTTCTTGCTCCACAGTATGGAGGACAGTTTCCGGGTAGCGGAATATCTGACCACCCACCAGCCGCAGCGCGCGCTTATCATCGGGGCGGGTTACATTGGCTTGGAAATGGCCGATGCCTTGCGGCACCGGGGACTCGCCGTGACGGTCGCCGAACAGGCGCCGGCCGTCTTGCCGACGGTGGACCCGGCCTGGGGCGTGCGCTTGGGGGACCATCTCACCGCCCACGGTGTTACGGTCCGCACGGGGGTCCGGATCGAGGGCATTAAGCGAACCGGACACGCACTGCACGTGACCGGGTCCCCCAGCTTCGCAGAGGATACCGACCTGGTGCTGGTGGTGGTGGGAGTCCAGCCGGTTACGGATCTGGCGCACGAGGCCGGCTTGACCCTCGGCATCAAAGGGGCCATTCCGGTCGACCGGACGATGGCCACGGCGCTGCCCGACATTTACGCGGCCGGCGACTGTGTCGAAACCTATCATCGGCTGCTGGACAAGCCTACCTATTTGCCGCTGGGGACGACGGCGCATAAGCAAGGACGGGTCGCGGGCGACAATGCGGCCGGGGGTGACGCGCACTTCGCGGGCTCGCTCGGGACCCAGGTGGTCAAAGTCTTCGACTGGGCCATTGCCCGCACGGGCTTTCGCGATCACGAGGCCGTGGCGGCCGGTTATCAGCCGCAAACGGTCGAATTCACGGCATGGGACCACAAAGCCTACTATCCCGGCGCCCACGAACTGACATTGCGCATTACCGGGGACCGGGCCACCGGCCGCCTCTTAGGCGCGCAGATGATGGGGCACTGGCAAGCGGCGGTGGCCAAGCGCATCGATTTCTTTGCCATGGCGCTGTATCACCAGATGACCGTGGCCCAATGCTTGGAGGTTGACCTCAGCTACACCCCGCCCCTGGGAAGCCCGTGGGATGCGGTGCAAATGGCCGCTGAGCAGTGGTTGCGCGTGGTGCGATCGGGCCGTTTGGGGTAGGGCAACTGCGCGGTGGCAACGTGCGCTGGAAAGGCACGGGAATTGCATCACGACTTTAGGGTCCTGGGGCCAATGCTGGACAGTACGCATCAGCGACGATTCGAGGGCGTATCTGCATCAAGGCCTTCCGTATCATAAGGTCGTGTACCACCCAGCAATCATCAGCGATCGTGCAATCCGCAACAACGGGGAGGGGAGCCGATGATATTCGAGACGGACGATGTATACGTTGACTTTACGCAACCAACCGACATCGACGACCTCGTCCGGGTGTATAATTCCCACCCCGCATTTATCCGTCAGCATCTCCATCGAACCGCCGTGACACGCGACTGGATGGCGGAAGAAATCAAGGCCACCCGGGACGCCGGATTCTGGTCATGCAAGGTGATAGGAAAGTCAACAGGCCACGTGATCGGGCTCCTTGACGTCCATATCGACACCCCGACCTACCTCTCATTGCGGATGGTCCACCGGAGCCATGCGCACCAGGGAATTGGCCAACAAGTCCTACGGAGCGCTCGAAGCCTATGCCCGGTCACACGAAAGCCGCGCGGTCCGCATTGACGTCGTGACGGGATACGATGACCGCGTGTGGGACTTCTGGGTCCGGAACGGCTTTCAAGTTGTTGAGGACATCACGCTGGAATGGAACGGGGCTGGGCTTCCGGCGGTTGCGATGAAAAAGGCACTGGCGACTACCGCAAACGGGCGGTGACGGGACCGTCAAGCTAGAGGCGCGGCTTAAGGCATATATGGGGGCGACAGCCCCGTAAGGGTTCGGCCGAATTGTGGGCTATTGCGGATGGTGAAGCAAGCTCTGCCGATGCTCACCATTTCAAGTAAGATATTGTTTGGCCAGAGGAGGTGGCGATTCCCTTCCCGTCAACGTTGCCGAGACCCCTTAGCGGAAGAACGGGGGCAAGAGCGGCCGTAAGGTTGCGGCCCCGTGTGAAGTCAATTGAGTGATAACCTCGGACTTCGGAAACACGACACCCATATGATTGTAACTTAGTTGGAATATTTGTATGATGATAGCAACGTGCCAACATGAAATCTGGGGATATAGATAATGAAAATTGCAAAAGTCCTGGTGCCCGTTCTGTTCTGGGTGGGCCTCGCTATTATCGTTGTGGGTGTAATCATGGGACTTATTGCGGATGCCTCGTACCTGGGCTCTAATCCCTTTTCCCCCCAGAGCCTCGCGTTGATATTTGGGCAGGTGGCCTCTCCGATTTGGGAAGGATTAGCTCTTATCGCAGGCAGCGTCATTATTGGCCGTTTGTATGGGGCTTCATAGCACTACCGAGACGCTGCTTTTCCAAAGAAACTGTGAAGGCCATGGGGGGCCGGATGCTAGCTCGCGTCGCGAATCAAGCACACTCGGGGGCGTATGCGCCGCAAGCCACAACCGGCCAGTGTCAGATTTCATGCGGGAGCCCCATCTCCAAGGTGGGATACTTCGGCGTGATGCCTAAGGCCGCAATTTTCCGCGTGTCGAGCACTAAGGTCGCCTCCATCACCCGCTGTAGCATGACGGGAATCGGGTTCATCGCCGGACCCGCTCCGGCCTCCGGCATGGATTGCTGGATGAGCGTCGCCGCGTCCCGGACTGTCAAGGGGTCGTGGTCGGCCACATTATACGTGCCGCTCGGGTACGCCGATTGAATCAGCTGCGCGAGGGCCTGGACGACATCTTCACGATGCACGAAATGCGTCAGATTGCGACCGTGGACCTGCGCCGCGAGGTGCGGAAAGCGTCGGATGGAGAGGCTGCCCGCGCTGTAAACCTGGGGAATGCGGACAATCACAAGCTCGATGTTCCCGTGAACCGCGGTCTGCAATTGCTGTTCAGCCTCCCATTTCGCCATCGCGTAGGCGTGGCCGGGTAATGGCTGGCAAATCGACTCTTCGGAGGCGGGAGGTGATTCCACGTGGCCGTAGACCACAGCCGCACTGACAAACACAAAGCGGCGTACGTGATGCCGTCGGGCATCGTCCAGCAATGCCTGACTCCCGACGACATTGACCGTCGTGACATCCCCATCAGAGGGACGCATGCCGCCACCCAAGTGACAGACGACGTCGACCCCCTGGCACACCTCGTGGAGTGACGCGGGGTGCGCCAGATTGCCCGCCACCTGTTCGACCCCGTCCCAGCGCCCGTCCACAGGGTGCCGCACGAGCACCCGCACCGCATGCCCCAGGCTCTGTAACACCGGGACCAACCGGCCGCCAATGTATCCGGTCGCTCCCGTCACCAACACTCTCATGATTCGTCCTCCTTCGCGGGGCTGGTGTCTAAGTTCCGCACCGCCTGCTGCAAAATGTGGATGGCCCACGCTTCGTCTGCGGCGCTGATGCCCTGCATCATCCGGGGGCGGAGCTCGGTAATGGGATTAGGTACGGCGCGCCACCGCTGCCGTCCCTCGATCGTCAGTTGTAAAAGGTTCACGCGCCGATCCTGGGGATGGGCGGTGCGGGTAATCCATCCCTTCTTGATCAAGGTGTCGACAATGCCAGTCAAGGTACCAGACTCCACCTGCATGGCCGACTGCAACGACTTTTGTGTCACCCCCTCTGTGGCCGCAATGCGAAAGAGCACCTCCCATTGACTCCGAGCCAACCCATGCGGCCGCAAAAACGCGTTTGTTCGCAGCGTAATCGCATGATCCACGCGCTTAATCCAGTGTCCGAGATTGTGATGAAACTCCTGGGTGGGATCCACGAGCGTTCCTCCAAACAATTGATAGGAACTCATTATATTAGTACTTCTCTAATTGAGCAAGCGCATTCAAGAATAGCCCCCCTAGACGGGAAGCGGTCGAACGGGAAACGGAAACTTTACACCGCTGATCAGTGGGTTTCGGGGGGATGTCCCGTTATCGGCATTAGCGCTTGGCATTTTTCCCTTCGGGTGGACACAGAATTGCGTGCTACCTGTTACGCCTTCCTCCCCAAAGAGGTCGGACGATAATCGACATTAGTGGTAGGCAGAGCGAGAGGAGGTGCGACGATTTGGGCACGGAACCCGACCCACTACCGATCGCCAATTCGGGTCCATGGTTCTTGGGAACTGGCCGGCATCGAGCGCGTTGTGCGTCGCCGGGTTCCCGCCGACGCCGTCGATGAGGTGGTCCAAGGGGGGTGTTGCACGCCTGCATTGGGGTGGAGACCCTACGGGATGGGCGAGCTTTTCCCGGCTGGGTTCGGACCATCGCGTACAATCGGACCCAGCAATGGCGCCGGGATCGGTATGCCGCCCGAGACATCACGATGCATCAGTCCGGTGCGCGCGCACTCATCGGCTAACGGGCCAAGCGGCTCTCTATAATATTCAGACCGGGAACAAACCCAACGCACGGCCAATCGAAGACCGGCTTCCCAGGCTCGATGCCCCGTCCTTCGTGTCCTCGCTGGTGACGCCGTGCAGATGGATCGGCCGTTCATCAGTCGACAGGGTACGACAATTAGCAGGATTTTCCTGCGTCTTTAGCGAAATCCGGGGGCATGTCGGAGGCCACGGGGTCTCCGACACGGCAAGCGCTCGGTTCGAAACGCAAGACTCACTATCGAAGGTCCTAGGATTGGCTGGGCCGACGTCACGGCAGGGATAGAGGGGGATAAATGATGAGTGGGATTACCTATCGACTGGCTACTGCCGGCGATGTCCAGGGGATCATTGACTGTGCTCTGGGGGCGCTTTGGTCGGGGGATGGGACGTCCGCCTGGGATCGGGCGATGGGTTGCGTGCCGGGACACGATTGGGCCTCCCAGAAACGCCGGAGTTTGGCCCGTTTCGAGGAAGCCTACCCCGAGCGATGCCAGGTGGCGGCAGCGGGTGATCGCCTTGCGGGTTTCGTGATGTGGAGTGGAAATCGTGCAAGCAGGGTAGGAGAAGTCGAAAATTTGGCGGTACATCCGGATTTTCAGGGGCAAGGTATTGCACGGACCCTCATGGAACACGCGATGGCGGCCTTGCGGTCTGAGGGGATGCGCTCCATCAAAGTGTTCACCGGGCTCGACGTCAACCATAAGGCCGCGCGTCGCCTATATGAGGGGTTGGGGTTTCGTGATGTGTGGCACACGATTACGTATGGCATGGCTCTAGATTCTGACTGAGCACCGCCGGTAGGACTAACGGCCCGGCCATCGCTGATGCAGTTACGGGGGCTCGGTATGGCTGCGTCACAAACAGGTCGTTCCTGTCATCGAGAGGGGGAATATTTGGTATGCCGTTATGGCTTGGAGCGCATGACGTGATGGAACTGCTGGATGAGGAAGCGCTCATCGGCGGCATTCGATCAGGGTTCCATGAGTGGGTCACCACTCTACCGGCACCGCAACGCTTTCATTCGGCGTTGGCGGGCATCCCCCAGACGACGGACTTGGGCGACATGCTTCTCTTTACCGATGTCGATGCCGACCACGACGGTGGTCGGGGTAATCTGTTGAACCCGTTGATTCTGCGCGACAATCTGATTAGACTTCATGATAACGCCTCCTGGAGGAGTTGCGGGCTCTAGACCCTGCACACACTCATCGTACAGGAGGCGCTTTTGCGGAGACAAACCTCAAGAATTAGAGTCTACAGGAATGTACGGGGGAAAAAGCGCATTTAGCCGTGACCTGTCGGGAGTCATCGACTGAGGTGCTGACCATTGTTGGCATGTCCTCAGAGATTTTGGGTCTGCAAAGTGGTGTTCCGTTTGAAGGAGCTCGCACCCTCTTCGGCGAACTCCCCATGGCGCGGTATGGAATCGTTTATGAAGATTACTCATGAACTGTGGAGGTAAAAAATGACCCGATTACAGATGTCCGTCGCAGCCAATGGGGTCTTGGTCATCGCCGTGGCGGTCCTGGGGATTGGAATCGTTCGCGGCAGGGTCTCTTCGGAGCGGGCCTATGGTAGCGAACTCGGTGGAGTCGGTCATGCTGCCGAGGCGAAGGGCTACTATGATCGTTACCTGAAGACCCGGTCGACCGCGGATCTGGGCATGGCCGCTAACCAATTGGCGTACGCCGGCGGGGAACTCACCGTGTTTGGGGAACTAACCAACGCCTACCCCACAGCGTCTCTCGGCAACGTCCTCGCCCAATTAGGGGCCGACTTATCGCACCGCACGACGGCTGCGGCTGTGATGCGACAGGTTGCCCAAATCCTTCAATACTTGCCCCAGAAACTCCCAACCAGCGGTATCCCCCCCCACAACCTTCAATAAAGACGCGGCGAACGCC
>JAJZBJ010000011.1 GCA_021798975.1 Bacillota bacterium
AGGAAAAAGAAATGGCAATTCAGGATGTCGCGGTCCGTGCCCAAGGTTATGGGATTCCCGGCGTGGTGGTGAGGGGTTCGGATCCCCTCGAGGTGTACCAAGTCGTCAGTGAAGCTCGTTCCCGGGCTACTCGCGGGGAAGGGGCCACCTTGATCGAAGCCAAGACCCACCGCTTTACCGCACATTCCAGCGACGACGACGATCGGTCGTATCGGTCGCGTGAGCTTTTGGCAGAAGAAAAAAAGGATGATCCCATTCCACGCATGCGGGAATGGATGGAAAGCGAAAAACTGTGGGACAAGGAAGCGGAAGATGCGCTGATGAAGCGGATTAAGCATGAGGTGGATGATGCCACGGATTATGCGGAGGCCTCGCCGTTGCCCGCCGCAGAGACCATCTACGACCATGTTTATGGCTCCTCCCCAGCATAATAGCGAAGGAAGTTGAAAGGAGAGGGTGAGGGTGTCGGATAACGGATTAACCCCCGAGCTCATGTTGGACATGTACTATCATATGGCGTTGGCGCGTGCGGTGGACGACCGCATGTGGATTTTGAACCGTCAGGGCAGGGCCCCGGTGGTGTATACCTCCAATGGCCACGAGGCGGCGCAGGTGGGATCGGCGTTCGCGCTCAACCGGGGAGAGGACTGGATTGTACCCTACTACCGCGATCTAGCTCTGGTTTTGGCCTGGGGGATGACCCCGCGCGAGATCATGCTGCACCTGTTGGGCCGTGCTGATGATCCCAATTCTGGCGGACGTCAGATGCCGGCGCACTGGGGTCATGCCAAGTTAAACATTTTAACCACCGGGTCGGTTGTGGCCACCCAGGACATCCACGCTGCGGGATTGGCGCTGGCGTCCAAGGTGCTCAAAGACGGCCGCGTGTCGGTGGCATACTTTGGAGAAGGGTCGACCAGCCAAGGCGAGTTCCACGAAGCGCTGAACTTTGCCGCGGTGCACAAGCTGCCGGTCATTTTCTTCAACGAGAACAACGGCTATGCCATTTCGGTGCCAAGCCGCAAACAAATGGCGGTGCAGGATGTGGCGGCGCGCGCGTCAGGCTACGGAATGCCGGGCGTGATTGTCGACGGCAACGACCCTGTGAAGGTGTACGAAGTGGTCAAAGAAGCAGCCGACCGCGCCCGCCGCGGGGAGGGCCCGACCTTGGTGGAAGCCAAGACCTACCGGTTTGTTCCGCACTCCAGCGATGATGACGACCGGGCATATCGGTCCCGGGAAGAGGTGGCCGAGGCGAAAAAGCGTGACCCTATTATGATGTTTGAGGCACGGTTAAAGGAAGCCGGCATCCTAACCGACGAGAAACTGGCAGAAATGCAGAAGAAGATTAAGGACGCCGTCAACGACGCCACGGACTATGCGGAGAAGGCTCCGTTGCCGGACCCGGCTACGCTGGGCGACCACGTCTACGGAACTTTGTAGGGATCGACGACGATCGAAACCAGATAAGGAGGGCAAAGGTCCGGCAGGCGAGGTTTGAGCCGGGCAAACGACTATGGCGGAATTAAGCTATCTTGAAGCAATTCGGGAAGGTCTGCGTCAGGAAATGGAACGGGATTCCCGTATCATCTTGTACGGTGAGGACGTTGGCGTGCGCGGCGGGGTGTTCCGCGTCACAGAGGGTCTGCAAAAGCAATTCGGGGAGGATCGCGTCATCGACTCGCCGTTGGCTGAGGCAGCCATTGTGGGAACAGCCATTGGGGCCGCCGTCAACGGACTGCGGCCGATTCCGGAAATTCAATTTGCCGACTTCATTTTCCCGGCAATTAACCAGATTGTGCAGGAAGCGGCGCGTATTCGCTACCGCTCAAATGGTGCCTTTCATGTGCCTCTGGTGATCCGCGCGCCGTTTGGCGGCGGGGTCCACGGCGCGTTGTACCACTCCCAGAGCGTCGAAGCGTTTTTCGCCCACGTTCCCGGTTTGAAGGTCGTTGTTCCGGGAACCCCATACGATGCCAAGGGTCTGTTGGCCGCGGCCGTGCAGGATGAAGACCCGGTGCTGTACTTTGAGCACAAAGCGGCCTATCGGTCGCTGAAGGGCGAAGTGCCAGAGGAGCGTTACGTGATCCCCATCGGCAAGGCCGACTTGAAGCGGGAAGGCAAGCATGTCTCCATCATCACGTACGGATTGATGGTCAGCTTCGCCCTCAAGGCGGCGGAAGAGCTGGAGAAGGAGGGCGTTTCGGTCGAAGTGCTTGACCTGCGCACCGTGCGTCCGTTGGATGTCGAGGCGATTTTGGAGACCAGCAAGAAGACCGGGAAAGTCTTGATTGTCCACGAAGACAACCTGACCGGCGGTATCGGCGGCGAAGTGAGTGCCCTCATTTCGGAACATGCGCTCTTTTATCTCGACGCGCCAATTGTGCGTCTCGCGGGACCGGAAGTGCCGGCCATGCCGTACAGCGCTCCTCTCGAACACGCCTTCATGGTGACTCCTGAGAAGATCCGCGACAAGGCGCGCGAATTGGCGAAGTTTTAACGAGACCGCATACGAGGAGGAGAGGACATGGCAACAGAAGTTGTCTCGATGCCCCAGTTGGGCGAATCGGTCACGGAAGGCACCATTGGCCAGTGGCTGAAGAACGTCGGCGATCCGATCGAAAAATATGAAGCCCTGCTGGAAGTGACGACTGACAAGGTGAACGCGGAGGTCCCAGCCCCCGTAACCGGTACGGTCACCAAGATTTTGGTGGACCCCGGCCAAACGGTTCCCATCGGCACCCCCATCTGTGAGATTGAGGTGGAGGGAACCGGCTCGGAGTCTGCCGAAGCGCCTCAGACCTCGGCCGAGGAAGCGCAGACCGTCGAGGCTCAAACCGCGCCGGCGGCCCCTGCGGCGGCTCCGCAAGAAGGCCGGGGACGATATTCGCCCGCCGTGCGCCGGCTGGCGGAGGAACACGGCATTGATCCCGCGCGGGTCAATGGTACTGGCGCGGGCGGACGTGTCACCCGCAATGACATCTTGCAGGCGGTGGATCATAAGGGAGCGGCTCCAGCCAAGACTGCTCAGCCCGCTCAGGCCGCGCCATCGGCCCCGGCGGCCAGCTTTGCATTGGAGTCTGCGCCAGCCGTCATTGACGACGGTGACACGCTCGAACCGTTGGCTCCGGTACGCAAGGTCATCGCCGAGCGGATGGTTCGCTCCAAGCAGACCGTACCGCACGCGTGGCTGATGGTCGAGGTGGACGTGACGGGCCTGGTGGAACTGCGGGGACGGCTGAAGAATGAGTTCAAAGCGCGTGAAGGCGTGTCCCTCACCTATGTGCCCTTTATGATGCGGGCTATCGTGGAAGGGCTCCGAGCTGTGCCCGAGATGAACAGCCAGTGGAATGGCGACAGCATCGTCATCAAGAAGCGCATCAATCTGGGCATGGCCGCTGCGACCGACCGCGGCCTCATTGTGCCGGTGGTCAAAGACGCCGACCAAAAGAATATCGTGGGATTGGCGAAAGCCAGCCAAGACTTGGTCCAGCGGTCACGCGCGGGGCGTCTGACCATGGATGACTTGTCGGGCGGCACCTTCACCTTGGACAACACCGGCGCTGTCGGTACGGTCTTGACCTACCCGGTTATCAACGCGCCTGAGGTGGGCATTGTCACCATGGAGTCCATCGTGAAGCGGCCCGTAGTGATTGGGAACACCATTGGCATTCGGGACATGGTCAATGTGTGTCTGTCCTTCGACCATCGCGTGGTGGACGGGGCGGAAGCAGGCAAGTTCCTGCAGGTCATCAAGAAGCATCTGGAAGGCATCGGACCAGATACCTCCATCTATTGATGGTGTAGAGAAAGGGGAGAGCATGATGGAGCCATTGCCGGTTGTGCAGCACAAGTCGCGAACTGCGCCGGGTCCTAAGCCACCGCCGTGGTTGAAGGTGCGGCTGACTCAGGGAGACAATTACCTGCAAATCAAAGACATGATGCGGTCGCAAACGCTGCACACCGTCTGCGAAGAGGCCCTGTGCCCCAACATCTACGAGTGCTGGGAAGCGCGCACAGCGACCTTCCTCATCCTCGGGGATATCTGCACCCGCAATTGTGGGTTCTGCGCCATTACCACGGGCCGTCCGACCGAATTGGACCGCTTAGAACCGCAACGGGTGGCTGTCACGACCAAGAACATGGGGTTGAAGCACGTGGTCATTACATCGGTGACCCGCGACGACCTTCAAGATGGCGGCGCAGAGATCTTTGTGGGCTGCATCGAGGAGATTCGGAAAGAGGTTCCCGGTTGCGGGGTGGAAGTTCTGATTCCAGACTTGCAGGGCAACTGGACGGCGCTGGAAAGCATCGTCAAGGCCCACCCCGACATCTTGAACCACAATACCGAGAGCGTGCCTCGGATGTACTCCTGGGTCCGCCCCAAGGCGAAATATGAGCAGACCATGGAACTCTTAAAGCGCGTTAAGCTCCAGGACCCGACGGTGGTGACCAAGTCCGGCATCATGGTGGGGCTGGGGGAGACGCGCGAGGAAATTCATCAGGTGATGCTCGATATGCGGGACAGCCTCGTAGACGTGTTGACGGTCGGGCAGTATCTGCGGCCGGACCAGAAGCATCTTCCGGTGGAGAAGTATTACACACCGGACGAGTTCCAGGAGATTAAAGCCGAGGCTCTCGAATTGGGATTCCGGCACGTCGAGTCCGGCCCCTTGGTCCGGAGCTCCTACCACGCGGCCTCGCAAGTGCCGCAGGGCGTGTAACGATGCCAGAGACCTATCTGGTGCGACTCGGGCGCATGCCTTATCAGGAAGCCTGGGACTTGCAACGGCAGGTGGGTGCGGGGGTGCTGGCAGGCCAGCTCCCCGACACCGTGCTGCTTGTCGAGCATCCGCCGGTCTATACTGTCGGGCGGGGCGCCCATGGATCATTGGATAATCTCCTCTGGGACGAGGAAAAGCGCCGGCAGGAGCAGATTGAACTCTTCATGGTGGATCGCGGCGGAGACATTACCTATCATGGACCCGGCCAGCTGGTGGGCTATCCGATTTTGGATTTGACGCGCCACGGGCGGGATTTGCACGATTACTTGCGCCGCTTGGAGGAAAGCATTATCGCTGCCATTGGGGCATTTGGCATTGACGGTCTGCGCATGCCGCCGCATACCGGCGTGTGGGTGGGCACGGAGAAGGTGGCGGCGATCGGCGTTAAGGCGACGCAATGGGTGACCCAGCACGGATTTGCGCTCAACGTGGCGCCCAACTTGACGCACTTTACCGGCATCATTCCCTGCGGCATTCAGGATAAAGGCGTGACCTCCATGGAACGCTTGCTGGGGCGCCCAATAGGGCTCGAAGAGGTTCGGCCTGTGGTGGAACGCCATCTTGCCCAGACGTTTGGATTTGAATACCAGGTGGTTCAACCGGATGCCCTAAATGTTGAGATTTTGTAAAATTTCTTCACGTGTCTTTCTCACCCCGTGGTTCGCCGGTACAATGAAGGCGAGGTGAAACCATGGCAGAGGGTGCAATAGCCCAACAACATTCTGAAGCCAAAGTCCATACGCCGCGCGCGCGATCCATCCGTGAGGTGGTGTTCGGCGTAAACGATGGTCTGGTATCGATTACCGGCATCATTGTCGGTGTGACGTCGTCGCACATGTCATCCCATGGCATTATTATTGCCGGTTTGGCTGCGGTCATTGCGGCCGCCATTTCGATGGGGTTGGGCCAGTATCTCTCGACCGCCGCTCAAAATGAATATTTCTTAGCGGAACGTCAGCGCGAGTATCGCGAGGTCAAAGAGATTCCGCACGAGGAGCGCGCGGAAGTCGAGAGCATCTACCGTGCCCAGGGCTTTGACGCGGATGAGGTTCAAATTTTAACCCGGAGGACAACCTCGGATCCGGACCGGTGGGTCGACTTCATGATGAAGGAAGAGCTGGGCATCCTGATGGACGCGCTCGACAATCCTTGGTCCAGTTCCTTAGTGATGGCGGGTGCCGTGGTCGCTGGGGCCGTTCCCCCCATTTTGCCCTACTTGTTGACTCCACGCACAAATGTGGCTGAAGTGTGGGCTATCGCCCTTGCCGTCATCGTGGCATTTGGCCTCGGCGCCCTAAAGGCAAAGGTGGCGAAATCTTCATGGTGGAAAAGCGGGACTCAGTTCCTTCTGGTGACAGCGGCAGCCGTGGTCGTGGGCATCGTGGGCGGCAATCTGCTGGGACACGTGTTTGCCTAGACAGCGGGAACGCGCTCTATCGGCAGCTCCTGGACGACTTGGCGGACGAAGAGGACTCGGCGGGTGCCGAGTGGTTCCGGCCTGAGGCGATCTATGCCTCGCGGCGGGGTGCGGAAGTGAGCGGGTCGTGAGTTTCCGGTCCAAGCACTGGCGCCACGTGTACGTCTTGGCACTGGTCACCCTAACAGGCTTCGCCCTATTTCTCAGCAGTTGGCGCCGCATCGTGGGGCCTTTCTTTGCGGCCGTGCAATGGACCCACATTGTGGGCGGTATTCTCTACGGGATCGCCATTATTGGCTGGTCCCGCTTTTTCTATCCCTGGCTTCCCAACAAGACGACTCAGCGTTCGCCGGCCTACACCCGATGGGGTTATTTCATCCTCGTGATGCTGGTCATCAGCGGAGCCGGGCTTTTGGTCGGTCCGTCGCCGACGCGGGCCATAGCCACGGTCTTGCATGGCATGGCGGCGGCTGCGCTGGTCATCTGGGCGGTATGGCACTTGGTGACGCGCCTGCCGCTGTGGAAAAAGCCCAGCGGTGAGTGGCATTTGTCGCGCCGCCGGGCGCTCCGTTGGATGGCCGCTGCGGTGGTTACGGTGCCGGTGGTGGGTGGGATGCCCACCCTGCTGACGATGGTGTCGGGACGTCTGGCTGGACGCGGGCGAGCCAGCGGCGCCCTGCCGGGGTTTGTTCCCTATACGGTGGTCAGTGGCTTTCCGGACATTCCCCGCCAGCATTGGCGGCTCTGGGTGCACGGCCTTTCCGCACCCCACACCTTTACCTGGGAGCAGTATGCGGCTTTGCCGCGCCGCGCCATCCGCGAGGACTTTCATTGCGTGACCGGTTGGGTTGTTCCCCATGTGGAATTTTCCGGGGTTGACCTGCTTGACTTCCTGACCTCTCTGGGCTGGGACTTCCAGACGCATCCTTGGGTGACCTTTTATTCCGGAGACGGCGTGTATACCGACACCTTGAACGTGGACCAAATCCGCCAGTACCGGCCCTTATTGGCCGACACGATCGACCACCAGCCGCTGCCGCGGGCGCAAGGCGCTCCGGTCCGGCTCTTGGTGCCCAACATGTATGGGTACAAGTCGGTAAAGTGGCTGGTTGGGATGGCGGTATCCGACCATGTCATCCCCGGCTTCTGGGAGCAGCGCGGCTATCCTCAAAATGCCTATCTGGGCTCCTATGGCCTAAGCTTTGGGCAGCCACAACCCCAGCCGCAGCAACAGCAACAGGTGAAAACGCACAAAAAACGCGGGCACCTGAAATAGCCAATCACCCCCCGCCACTACGGGATCGAATTCAAGATGGACTTCAGAATGCTTTGGGCGGTCGTGCCGATGCCAGACCCGACCCCGGGATTGGCTGAACCACCCGAGGATCCATTGCCGCATCCGGGGCTTACCTTGGTGGGCTCATGCCCTTGGATAAACACTTCGGGGTAACTAGTGCAGCAGCCGTTGTCCAAGAGTCCGGTGTACATACAAACGGAGCGCGTGACGATGCCGCTGGGTTTCGCAAACCCGACGTTTGGCTGGTTCGCCAACGCGTCCGCCATAAAGTGCGCCCAAATCGGTCCGGCTCCCCGGTCGCCGGTCAGGCCGACCGGCGTATCATTGTCGTTGCCCACCCAGACGGCTGTCGCTAACTGCGGGGTGTAGCCTACCAGCCAACTGTCCCGCTGCTTGGAGGAGGTGCCGGTTTTGGCATCGACAATCCGTCCGCCCAAAATGGGTTCCAGATCGTGCGCCGTCCCGCCGGTGTTGACTAACGGCGCCCGAAAGAGACTATTGACGACATAGGCGACCTGCGGCGTCAGCACGCGGGTGCGCTTGGGCGATGCGGTGTATACGACGCGTCCATTGGAATCGGTCACCTTCAAGACACCGATGGGATCCACCCGGTATCCTCCGTTGGCCAAGGTGGAGACGCCCCGGGCCATTTCGAACGGTGTGACCGACGAGGAGCCCAACGCTGTGGTCAGATTGTTGGCCAAGGGGCTCGTAATCCCCATGGCGTGGGCCATGGCAATCATGGCGGTGGGGCCGACCGTATTCATCCATTTAAGGGCGACAATATCGTCTGACAGCGCGATCGCCCGCCGGATGGTCAAGGGGCCGTTGTAGACATAGCCGTAATTGTGCGGCACGTACCAGGTGCCATTGCCCGCTGGGAATTTCACCGGTGCCGAGTCCTTGACGGCAGACGTCGCGTAGCCATCGTTGATGACCGTGCTATAAAGGTAGTATTTCATGGTCGAGCCGGGTTGCCGAGCTGCCAGCGTGGCGCGATCGAACTGCGAGTTTTTAAAGTTGTCCCCGCCGATAAGCGCTTCGACATACCCGTTTTGCGGGTTGATGGCGACCAACGCAGTTTGCGGCTGATACACGCCATTGACTTTGCCGTTGATGGGCGCATAGGCGGCCACATCATTTTGGGCGGCCTGCTGTATGGGCCAATTCATGGTGGTCACGACCCGGTATCCCCCGGTGTACAGGTTCTTCCCCACTTTGGGGTCCGCTTGACTTAACTGTTCAGCGACAAATTGAGTAAAGTAGGGAGCGCGGTTGCCCATGGGGGTGGCCGCGTTCAGCTCCAAGGGCATGGCTTGGGCCTGGGCAGCCTGGCTGGGCGTGATGTAATGCAGGGTGGCCATCTGCGACAGGACCACGTTGCGGCGCGCCATGGCGGCACCGGGATTCACCAAGGGGTCGTAGTAGCTGGGCGCATTCACAACCCCGGCCAGAAGGGCGGCCTGCGGCAGGGTCAGGTTTGATACCGAGTGCCCGAAATAGCGCTCGGAAGCCGCCTGCACGCCGTAGGCGCCCTCCCCGAAGTACACGTCATTCAGGTACATGGTTAAAATCTGCTTCTTCGAATAGATGGTGGATAACTTCAACGTAATGAACAGCTCTGCGAACTTGCGGCGGAAGGTGCGCTGATCGCTCAGATAGAGGTTCTTAGCCAGCTGCTGGGTAATGGTGCTGCCGCCCTGCAAGATTTGACGATGGGCCAGGTCGGTCACCGCAGCGCGCATGATGCCGACCGGGTCAATGGCCGGCTCTACCCAAAAGGTGTCGTCTTCGATGGCCACCAGGGCGTTTTGCATCACGGCGGGAATTTGCTGATAGCTGACCGGCATGCGGTTCACGGTCGAATAGAGGACACTGACCAATCGGCCGTGCTGATCATAAATGGTGGTGTCAGCGGGTAAATTCGGTGCGGGCATGAAGATCCAGGCGGTGGGCACCATGATGGCGCCAATCCCAATCACCAACGCAGGCAAGCTGACCATGGCCCCGGTGTTGGACAAGCGGCGCACTAGGCGGTCCCATCGTTGGCGGAACCAACCGCCTTCGGATGATTTCTCATGACGGCCCCGGTGTTTGTCCACGGTGCTGGGCCTCCTTTCCCGACAGTTTCTTCAAGACGTAGTATGGCGTCGGAAAGGCAGGCTAACCTGTCAATTCTGTGCAAATCCCGGATGATTTGGGGGCACACTGTGAATGGCGTTGTGATTCTGGAAACGTCTGCTATAATAGCCAAGACTATGGCTGGACTAGGAGGCACGCACTTGTTACCCACCCCCAAAAAATTTACCGTGATGGCTGGCACCGCTGAGGGTCCCACCCGGCTCAACGCATTTGACAACGCGCTGTTGGCGGCAGGCATCGGCAATTTGAACTTGCTGAGAGTCAGTTCGATTTTGCCCCCGAACGCGGAAGAAGTGGAAACGTTTCAGATGGCGCCCGGCAGTCTCTTGCCGACCGCGTATGGAACGATTACCTCGGAAGAGCCGGGCGCCCTTATCTCGGCGGCGGTGGCGGTCGGTATTGGCCGGCCCGACGAATACGGCGTCATTATGGAGTTCTCAGGCCACTGCAGCCGCGAAGAGGCCGCCGCGACCGTGGAAATGATGGCTCGGCAAGCCTTTGAGCAGCGCGGCCGTGATTTGGAGCGGGTCGTTGTACGAGCGGTGGAACATCGGGTGGAAGCTATCGGCTGCGCCTTTGCGGCCGTTGCACTCTGGTATTAAGTGGAGGACGACACGTAGGTGAAAAAGCGACAGACATGGTTCACGGAGTACCAGACCGACTCCTTAAGCTTAGGGTTACGGATCGACGACATTTTGGCGTCGGAGACCACCGAGTTCCAGGACATGCTGGTGGCTCAGACGGAAACGTTCGGCCGCCTGTTGGTACTGGATGGTGCGGTGCAGACCACCGATAAAGATGAGTTTGTTTATCATGAGATGATTACCCACGTGCCCTTGTTTATGTTGGACGCCCCCAAAAAGGTGGCGGTCATTGGCGGCGGCGACGGCGGGGCCATCCGTGAGATTTTGAAGCACCCCACGGTTGACGAGGCCCACCTGGTCGAAATAGACCAGAAGGTAGTGGACGCGGCTCGGAAGTTTTTCCCGGCCATTTCTGTGGCGTTGGATGATCCCAAAGCCCATGTCCACTATACCGACGGCATTGAATGGGTGCGTAACGCGCGCGACTTTGATGTCATCGTGGTGGATTCCACGGATCCCGTGGGACCTGCCGAAGGCTTGTTCCAAGCCGATTTCTACCAGAGCATTGCACGCGCTTTGACAGACCAGGGCATCTTGGTGGCGCAATCGGAATCACCCTTTCTCCACCAAGATTTGATTCGTTCGATGAAAGAGGGCATGAAGACGGCGTTTCCGTACGTCACCCTGTATGTGGCGGCCATCCCCACCTATCCGAGCGGGTTCTGGAGCTTCATGATGGCCTCGAAGCAGCCTGTCAAGCCGGCGGATCGGGCGCGCACGGCCTCTATCGCGACGCGGTACTGGACGCCCGCCATTCAGGAGGCGGCTTTTGTGCTGCCGCGATTTGTGGGAGAGTTGCTGCAATGACGGCTGATTTTACGAAGACCGATCGGTTCTTGGGGATGAATGCAGGCCAGACGGATGCCGATGTGGTGTATTTCGGTATCCCCATGGACTTTACGGTGTCCTTCCAGCCCGGATCCCGTTTCGGACCAGCGCGGGTGCGCGAAGCATCCTACGCAATTGAGACCTACTCCTTGGCACAAGACAAGGACTTAGAGGACTTGTCGGTATGCGATGCCGGGGATTTGGAGCTCCCGTTCGGAAATGTTCAAGAAAGTTTGGGGCGGATCCGCGCGGCTGCATCCTCCATCCTCAAGGCCAAGCAGCGGTTCTTTGCCCTGGGCGGCGAACATCTGGTGACGCTGCCGCTTATGCAGGCGGTGGTGGAAGAATACCCCGACGTCGCCGTGGTGCACTGGGACGCCCACGCCGACTTGCGGGAGGAATACATGGGGGAGCCCTTGTCCCACGCGACGGTCCTGCGCCGCGTGTCGGAACTTTTGAAGCCTCAGCACTTGTATCAGTTCGGCATTCGGTCGGCCACGCGGGACGAGGTGGCCTACGCCAAAGAACATGTGAACTTCCACCCCCATCAGGTCCTCAGTCCGCTAAAAGCGTGTCTGGATGAGTTGAAGGACCGCCCGGTGTATGTCACCATAGACATAGATGTCATTGACCCTGCGTTCATGCCGGGAACGGGAACCCCTGAACCTGGAGGAATCTCTTCCGGCGAAGCTCTGGAGGCCATTCGTCTGTTGTCCCAGTTGAACGTGGTGAGTATGGACTTGGTGGAAGCGATGCCCGCCCATGACTTGTCGCAGCGTTCGGCCGTTTTGGCAGCCAAACTGGTGCGGGAAGGGCTATTGGCTATTTCAAAGGGTTGAGGAGGCGCGCGATGCCGATTGTATCGCGGTTGGACGAGGCCCGCCAGCATATTCGGCGGGTCATTTGCGATTTTCTGACCCAAGAGGGCCACGCAGGACTGGAAGAGTTCGTGCGGCTGGACGTTCCGACGGAACAGGGGCACGGCGATTTGACGACCAGTTTTGCGCTCAAAGTAGCCAGTCGAACGAAAATGGCCCCGCGCCAGCTGCTGGACCGGCTTATCGCTGCCTGGCCGGGATTGGAGTCGGTGGAATCCTTAGAAGCAGCAGGCCCCGGATTCCTCAATTTCACGCTCAATACGGCCTGGCTGGCCGCGGTTGTTCCGGCCGTGCTGGCGGAGCCCGAGACCTACGGCAACTCCGAATTCGGCCGCCGGAAGCGGGTCTTGCTGGAATACGTATCGGCCAACCCCACCGGGCCCATGGTGGTGGTGAGCGGGCGTGCGGCGGCGGTAGGCGACACCTTGGCGCGCACGATGGCTGCGGCCGGATTTGAGGTTAAGCGGGAATTTTACGTCAACGACGCGGGCAATCAGATCGCCACGTTTGGATGGGCCCTGGCTTTACGGCTTAAGCAATTGGCTGGGGAAACCGTGGAGTGGCCCGAAAAGGTCTATCCGGGTCAATACGTCGTGGACTTGGCCCAGGAATATCAGGCACTCCACCCCGAAGTGGATCCGAAGACGCTGGCTGAAGATCAGTATGCGGAGCTGGGTGCTTGGGCCGCCGAGCGGATGCGGAAGTCGCACGAAGCGGTGTTGCGCGAGTTCCGGGTCACTTTCGATCAATGGTTCTCGGAGCGGTCGCTGCGGGAAGCGGGCGCTCCCGAAGCGGTCGTAGAGCGGCTCCGGCAGCGGGGATCGATCGTCGAGCGCGACGGTGCCCAGTGGTTCACGTCGACCCAATATGGCGACGACAAAGACCGGGTGATGGTGAAATCGGACGGATCATTCACCTACTTTGTGCCGGATGCCGCGTACCACGCGACCAAGTTCGACCGCGGATTCGATTATGTAATCGATTTGCTGGGCCCGGACCATCACGGGTATGTGAGCCGGATGCGGGCCGTTGTGGAGGCCCTGGGATATCCCCCGGAGCGGCTCGAGATCCTCATCGTCCAACTGGTGCGTCTCTTGCGGGGCCAAGAGCTGGTGCGCATGTCCAAGCGGGGTGGAACCTTCGTGGCGCTCGAGGATTTGATTGAAGACGCGGGCGTCGACCCGGCACGTTTCTTCCTGCTTGAGCGGGCGCCGGAAACTCCCATGGACTTTGACCTCAACTTGGCGACGCTGAAAGGCTCGGACAATCCCGTGTATTACGTCCAGTATGCGGGCGCCCGCATTCACAGCATCCTGCGTCAGTGGCGGGCGTCGGGAGACGCGGGGGTGCCGCTGGACGTGAGTCTCTTAACAGAGCCGGAGGAGAAGGACCTACTCGTCCTCACCGCCCGCTTTCCCGAGGTGGTGGTGCGGGTGGCGGAGGAACGGGCCCCCCAGCACCTGCCGAAGTTTTTGACGGAGTTGGCCAGCGCCTTTCATACCTTCTATCGCCAGCACCGCATCCTGGATGCGCCGCCAAAGGTACGGCAGGCCCGCTTGGCGCTCATCGAGGCAGTCCTGGCCACCAGTACGCGTGGTTTGGACCTGATGGGCATCTCCCAGCCCGAGGAGATGTAGCCGGGTGGATACCCCGAACGAACTGGCGCAGGCTTGGCATCAGTGGTGGGATGCCGGCGTTCGGCTGATTGCCGTCGAGACATGGGATGAGGAGTTGGTGCAGGCCGCCGCCAATGCGCTGGCGGAAATCCGCGAAGCGCCTCTTTGGCATTGGAGTGCCGTCTCGGGGCTAATCCGGCCCGATGACCGGCTGGGCGGTGCGTTAACGCGGGATGCCGATGTGTTGGCGGAGAAAATCCTCGCCATGCCGGCAGGCGTGGTGCTGGCCCGGGACCTATGGCACGCGCCCTTGGATTACCGGGCCTTGCGTGCCCTGCGGGATGCGGCCCATCGATCGGCCCCGGTCTTCGTCATTGCCACAGCCGTCCCCGGCGTAGAAATGCCGGAGCTGTTGCGCCACGATATGGTGCGCATGCAGGCAGGAGGACCCAAAAGCCGTTTCATCGACCGATGGGCTGAGAGCGGCATCCCGTCCCTGGAGACCCGGGTGCGCCAGCAAGAAACGCGAATTCCGGGACTGGATTGGCTTCGCGCCGACACCGATTGGAGTGCGGTGGGCGGCCTCGAACGGCTGAAGACGTGGGCGGCTGAGCGCCGCTTGGCGTTGGATCCGGCGCGCGGGCTGCCGTTTCCTCGCGGGGTGTTGCTGTATGGGATTCCCGGAACGGGTAAAAGCGCCTCGGTCCGCGCTTGGGCGGGATCCTGGCGTCTGCCTTTGCTGCGTTTAGACTGGGGCGGTCTGATGGGACGGTACGTGGGGCAGTCGGAAAGCCGCCTTGATGCCGCTCTGAAGGTGTCGGAAGACATGGCGCCGGCCGTTTTGTGGATGGATGAGATGGATAAAGGGGTGGGTGCCGATGCGGACGGACACGACAGCGGCGTCAGCCGCCGATTGACGGGGCATCTCCTGACCTGGCTGCAGGAACACGAGGCACCGGTTCTCCTCATCGCCACGGCCAACAGCATGCACGGCCTGCCTCCGGAACTTTTGCGCCCCGGCCGGTTTGATGCCCTATTCTTCGTAGATTTGCCGGATGCCCGCGCGCGCCGGGAAATCTTGGCTATTCATCTAGCCCGCCACGGCGTAGACGACCCTATCCCGTATTTAGACATCGCCGACGGCCTCGCGAATTTCTCGGGGGCGGACTTGGCCTCCGCAGTGGTGGAATCCTTGTTCCGGGCGGCTGCCCGCCAGATCCCTCTGACACCGGCGGTCCTGGCCGAAGCGAGCGCCAGCATCGTCCCCTGGGCCCGAACCATGGGAGAGGAATTGGAACGGCGCCGGCGGTGGGCTAAAGGGCGCCTGCTGCCGGCTTAGGGCACGAAAAATTCGCGGAACGGTTTCATATCGGACTTGAGGCGGGTGGCCGGCTCTTCCGGCGGATCGGGGCGGACGCGATCAATGTGATCGGCGTGGAACGCGACCCATACCTGCGCTTCTTCGCGGCTTAAGCAGGATGACAAAGGCCGGGTTCTGAGGGCGTCTTCGGCACGCTTCAGGGCCCCTTGCTCATCGTCCAAAATGCGCCGGATTACAGGATGCGTGGGACGGAATCCCGTCCATCGGACGAAGGTGCTGGGCAACGCGTTGTTGCGGCTGTGATTGCACGATCGGCAGGCAATGACACAATTGTCCAGGGCGGTCTGCCCGCCCCAGCAAACCGGGATGACGTGTTCTAGCGTGGATCCGGGACCTTGACACCAGGCGCATAACCATCCGTCGCGACGCTGGACTTGCCGATAGATGCGGCGGTGTGCCAGTGGACGGTAATTCAGGTGCAGAACCCCGTCGGGGCTCATGGTCGCCAGTCCGTCACGCAAATTTTGTTCAGCTTTTTCGATGCTGCACGGCGTCAGCGGCCTGCCGCCTAAGTCGACGACGGGCACTTGGCCGGACAAGACGGGACTTTGCGAACCAGCCGCCTCCTTACATTGTCTGTAGGGTTATTATAGCATGCGTTCTTTCCTACCCAGGGCGGCGAAACGGATGCACCTTGTCGCGCGAGCGCCGATCGGTTCGGTCCAGTCCTTCGTGGTGGAAGAACAGTGCGCGCGCATTCGCGTTTACGATGCGCTGAAAGGAATCCGGCGAAAGCTCTGCTTCCAGACGCTCCATCTTTTCCCACTCTTGGGCGAAGTCTTGCGCCGGTCCGCCGCTGCCAAACAGCACCCGCTCCGCGCCGGCCGTGCGAATCGCTTCTTTAATGGCTCCCACCGGCGCTCTCGAGGTCTCCAGGTACACTTGCGGATGCCGCTCAGCCAGCACCAGCGACTCCTCCAGATAGGGTGAGCGCTGGCCCATGGAATGCACGATGACCGGGACTTTCGGAAACTCCATGAGAAACTCATCCCAAAGGGCGGGACTGTCAAAGCGCAGGGGGGCCGGGCCGGGGCCGCTGTGCACCAAGAGCGGCCGCCCGAACGAGGAGAGTACTTCGCCCAGCTGGCGCATTGAGTCCGACCATGGAAACGCGCGATCCAATCCCGGATAGCAAAAGGCCCCAACGGCCCCGGCATTCATCACGTGGGCCAGATCGGCCGCATGTCCCGGGCGGGCCGGAGCCAAGGCTGCCCAACGGGGATTGTCACGGGCCGCCGCCAGCAGTTCTTCGGCCGCCGTTGCCGGTTCCGGCGACACCAGCAGCCCCCAATCCACCACCACGCGGCGTTCCGCCTCGGGTCCCAGGGCCCGTTTGGCGTCTAACGGCCGTCCTTCCAGGGGACGCACCATGGGCAGGTAGGCGGTGATGTCGGTCACGCCCAGTTGGATCAGCGGGGCCTCGGGATCACCGGCGATGAGAATGGTCTCCTGCTCATCGGCCATGCCCAGGACTCGACCTTGGTGGGTGATGAGAGCTCCGCCCACATAGGTCGCGCCTGAGAATCGGCCAGACAGCGGTGCCACCACCACCGTCGCGCTGATTTGCTGGCTGCGGCGAATGGCCAGTTCCTGGACTAGACCCCGTTCAGCCAGGGTACGAGGATTGGCCGCCATGACCACCAGATCAGGTGCCAGTTCCAGCGTGCTGACCCAGATGTCCTCGTCTAATGCGTCTAGCCCGGGCAGAATGACGATGCGGCCCCACCGGGTCGAAATGGCCGCGATGCCCGGGCCGGGTTCGAACCATGGCCGCTCGGTCGGCTGGAACAACAGCTTGGCGTGGGAACCGGCCAACGTTCCATCTGGCTCGATAACCAGGGCCCGTTGCTGCTTCTTGCCGCTTTCCGGTTCCAGGGCGCGGATGCTGCCCGTCACCACCATGAGGTTGAGTTCGCGGGCTGCGCGGCTTAATCGCTCGGTATGGCGGTTGGGCAGGACCTCGACGGGATTGAGGCCCAAAAACCACTCCGGAAAAACCATCACGTCCACGCCGCGGCTGGCGGCGTACCGGATTTGCTCCAAGGCTCGAGAGGCGGCGGCCTCGACATCGCGTATGTAGGGGGCTTGGGCGACAGCAATGCGGGGGGTGGCCAAGGTGCTCCCTCCTTCGACTCTATTTCGGTGACCTGATTCTACCGGAAATAGAAAAAACTGGCAATACGAACCGGGGCGGAAGCGCTGCGATGAGGAGCGGGAGGGTCGAGGCCAGGGAGTCTTACCCGATTACACGCAGCGTGGATGCCAAAAATCTATCCTGTCCCCTGCCCATCATCCGCATGAAGAAGCCTTCGGGACGATTGAGGTGGGGGACGTCATTGAAGCGTGGGCTACCGACCCCGGTTCCCTCAGTGACGTGCGCGCTTGGACGCGCTGCGTAGGCCGCGACCTATTGGCAATAGACGAGGGCGAGGGTCCGGTGTTTCGGTTTGTGATACGGCGGAGCCATTAGATTCAAAGTCCCAGACTGTGTGCAAGAGGCTGTCAGCCCCCGGCCCTTTGGCGGCTTGGCTGGCCACCAGACTTTGCACCGCGTTTCCGGTGCGCCCCAAGATGCGGCTTTGGCCGTCAAAGTGAATATCCAAGAAATCCATCAGAAGTTGCGAATTGACCAGGACTTCGACGTTGCGGCACGCCGCCAGAGCCGTCAGGGATCCTTCCTCATCCCACTGCTGGCGGCGTAGACGGGCCGTTTCAGGCGGGTCGAAGGGCCACGGCTCGTCCCAGTACCAGGGATTGGCGGATGGCTGGGCCACCAGCCGGGCCCCTTTCTGGTCCAGCTTCTCCAGCACATTGACGAAATTCGGCTCGTTCGCGGTATGCGGTTTGACGAAGGCATCGTAGCAGATGGCGGTGGCCATCGGGATGTCGGTATCGGGCAGCCTAGTCACGGATACCGCTTGGTCCAGGGGGCCTGCCTTGAGCTCCAGCACGTCTTCTTGGGTGGGCACCAAGTTCACCTTTTTGGTGTGGTAGAACACATGGCCTTTGGGATCGACGGTAAAGCTGAAGTTGTAAATCTTGGCGCTGCGCGGCTGGTAGCTATTGGTGTCGTATGTCCAGCGGCTCTCCGGGATGAGCGCGGACCCGGCCACGACCGTCATGTTGTAGTCATGCGCCAGCCGGGACATGGTGCCGTGCCAGATGTGCCAGACGCGGGCTGCTCCATGCGCGAAGAAGGCCCGCTTGCTGCGAGTGGTGCCGTATTGAACCATGGTGCCTAAAAGCGGCCAGGTCTTCTTTTTGCCGATGGCCGTGAAGGCTTCCTCCAGGGTATGCACGCCCTGCAGCAAATCTGGCTGGCCTTCGAGGAGCAAGAAGGTCGCGAGGTCTTCGGGAAACACGATCACGGCCGGACGGTCGGCCGTTCTCTGGGCTCGAGCGGCCTGAAAATAGCGATCAATCTTGTGATAGAACGCCTCTTTGGTGAAATAGTCGTCCGCACGCATGAAGGGTTGTGCACAAAAAATGTCGACGTCCATTGCTGGAATCTCCTTTAGGGGCTCCCGGCCCGGAGTGGCTTGGCTTATTATATAGACGGAATGCGCGTTCCGGCAATTGGTGGGGGGTTATGGTATGGACGAGCGGATGGACACAGTCCTGCGCCAGCAAATCGACACGCAGGTGCGAACACGGCAAATTCGCGCCCTTCGGGGCACGCAGCTGGTCGCGAAAGGCTGGCCTCAGGAAGCTGTTCTGCGGATGCTCATGAACAACTTGGATCCCGAGGTGGCGGAGAATCCTGGTGAACTGGTGGTTTACGGCGGCCGCGGCAAGGCGGCCCGCAATTGGGAGGCCTTCGAAGCGATTATTGAGGCGCTGACGGAACTCGAGGATGATGAGACTCTCTTGATTCAATCCGGCAAGCCGGTGGGGATATTTGAAACCCATCCCCGGGCGCCGCGGGTGCTCATTGCCAACAGTCTCCTGGTACCGCGCTGGGCGACCTGGGACGAGTTCTGGAAGCTGGAGGCCATGGGACTGACGATGTATGGCCAAATGACGGCCGGCTCCTGGATTTACATCGGCAGTCAAGGCATTCTGCAAGGCACGTACGAGACGTTGGCGGAGGCAGCTCAGCAGCATTTTGGCGGAGACTTGCGCCATCGCATCGTGTTAACCGCTGGATTGGGCGGTATGGGCGGAGCTCAGCCCCTGGCCGTGACGATGAACGGAGGCGTCGCCTTGGTGGTGGAGGCGGACCCGGACCGCATCCGGCGCCGCTTGGAAACCCGTTACTTAGACCGCCAGGCGGTGGACTTGACAGATGCCTTGGCCCAGGCGGAAGCGGCCAAGAAGGCCGGCGAAGCGGTATCGATCGGAATTTTGGGCAATGCCGCGGAGATATTGCCGGAGCTCATCAAGCGCGGCTTCTATCCGGATATTGTCACCGACCAGACCTCGGCCCACGATCCGCTGAACGGGTACTGGCCGGCGGGCTATTCGCTCGATGAGGCGCGGCGGCTGCGCCAGGCCGATCCGGAGCGGTATGTGCAGGAAAGCCGTGCGTCCATGGCCCGCCACGTGGAGGCCATGTTGGCCTTTCAAAAGGCGGGCGCAGTGGTATTCGACTACGGCAACAATATCCGCACGGTCGCCCGGGACGAAGGCGTGGCGGATGCTTTCCAGTTTCCCGGGTTTGTGCCGCAGTACATCCGCCCCCAGTTTGAAGAGGGCCGCGGCCCATTCCGCTGGGTGGCGCTGTCGGGGGACCCGGAGGACATCCGAAAGACGGACGCCAAAGTACTGGAGTTGTTCCCGCATGATACCCGGCTCCACCGCTGGATTACCATGGCCGAGGGCCGTGTGGCATTTCAAGGACTACCCTCGCGCATCTGTTGGCTCGGTTACGGAGAGCGGGCCAAGTTTGGGCTGGCGATTAACGAGATGGTGAAGAAGGGCGAGCTGAAGGCTCCCATTGTGATCGGACGCGACCATCTGGATTCGGGTTCCGTCGCATCGCCATTCCGAGAAACCGAGGCGATGAAAGACGGGTCGGATGCGATCGGCGACTGGCCTATCTTGAATGCGCTCTTGAATACGGCCGCCGGCGCCACATGGGTTTCGGTGCACCACGGCGGCGGCGTCGGCATGGGCAATTCTCTGCACGCCGGCATGGTCGTGGTGGCCGATGGAACGGAGGATGCCGACTGGCGTCTTTCGCATGTCCTGACCACCGATCCCGGCACGGGAGTGATGCGGCACGCCGACGCCGGGTACGAGAAGGCCCGGCGTGTGGCACGTGAGCGTGGGGTTAAAATCCCCATGCTGGATTCCGAGGAGTAAGAATGGAAGAGCGCATCAAACGATTTGAACTCGTGTCCGACATGTATCAATTTCTGCACGACCTGCCGGACGGGGTCGGCCGCCGCGAAATGGCCTTTCGCTGGTTGTTGAACTATGCCCGCATTGCGGACGAAAAGCTCATGTTGACGGTGGTGGACGCCGTCACGGGCACCATCAAGCCTGTCACCCAGGTCGGCGCCAGCCCGTCGGCCCGGGAGGCGTTTCGCGGCACATTTGTCGCGCATATCGAGGCGGCGCGCCAGACGCAGGCGCCGGTGATTGTTTCGCGTATCCAGGACAGTGACAATGCCCTCTTGAGGGAGTGGGCCCGGCTGGAGAATATTCGGACCCTGTGGACCTTTCCCTTAATCGTTCGTGGCACCGTCACCGGAACCCTGAGCGTGGGGTACGCGGATGAGCGCGCCCTGACAGACTTCGCCGCCCAGTATTGGCGCCGCGTGAGCGAGTCGCTGGCCCTATTCGTGGCCATCGACGACCGCGGCAAGCAATATCGCCTGCACCAGGGACGGTTGGAGGCAACCTTGGGACTCACGGGGTCGGGGGTCTTAGGTCTTTGGCCCACCGGCGACATTGCTTTTCACAACGAGCGCTTTCTGGAACTGTTCCATCTAGACCCGGATCAGGTGGTGGGACACTACACCAAGCTTTTGGCGCATCTGCGCAATCAACTGGTTGACCCGGACGCAGTGGAACGGACCATGGACGAGGTCAGCCGTCTAGCGTTAGAGCCGGTAGAGGTGGTCGCGGAGCTCAAAGGGCTGGTGCCGCGGTTTATCCGCATGCGGATGCGGCCGATGGGGGGGCAGGCCGGCCGCATGCAGGGGTGGCTCGCCATCTTCGATGACTACACGGATGAGCGCGACACGACCACCCGCCACCAAGCTTTTCTCTCGCTGGTGGCCCATGAGTTTCGAACCCCCCTGACCGTGATATCGGGCGTGGTGGAGTGGCTTTTGAGTGAAGGCATTGCCGATCCGGCGGTGGCTGAACAGCTGCAAGTGATTTCCCGCGAGTCCACCCGGTTGACGCGCTTGATTCGTGAGGTCTGGATGAATGCGCACGTGGACGAACCGACCTGGCAGGGCCGCGAAACCAAGGTATCGCTGCTGGATTTGATTCGTGCGGAATTCAATCAGCGCCAGCTGATGGCGCCCGATCGCCACATGGTGTATGACGGTCCGGAACAGGTGGAAATCGTGGCCAATCCAGAGGTCGTCAATGCTATTGTGGCGGTGCTGGTCTCCAACGCGCTGCGCTTTTCGCCGTCCCATTCCGCGATTGACGTCGCGATCCGCGAAGACGCGGACATGGTGGAGCTCCAGGTAGCCGATCGGGGACCAGGCGTGGCTGAAGAGGTTGTGGAGGATTTGTTTGTGCGCATGCCGGACCCGCGCCGTCGGTCAGCCGTGGGCGGTATTGGCATTGGTCTCTGGTTGTCGCATCAGTTTCTCAAGAAGATGGGCGGCCGCATTGAGTATCAGCCGCGCGACGGGGGCGGGGCGGTCTTTACGGTGTGGTTTCCACGCCAATCGCTGAAGACCCGTGTGCGGCGATTGTCTCCTGAATAAGGGACTGCAATTGTGCCAGTTTGAAGGGTTTTTCAATATAGGCATGCACATCGGCCTTTTCTGCAGCTTGGGATAGTTCGGTCGATGCGGACATAAAGATCACCGGGACGGATGGATAATGCGCGCGGATGTGCCGGGCTAACTCGACGCCTGGCATGTCGGGCAGGCGCAAGTCCATGAGGACCAAATCGGGGCATGTGGTCTCAAATTGTGCCACGGCGGCTTGGGCCGATGGGGCTTCGGCCACGGAGATGCCCACGCGCTCGAGGGCCAGCCGGACGACGTGGCGGATGCCAAACTCGTCATCGATGCATAGCACCAGCGGCATAACGGGTCCTCCCTCGGTGAGTCAGGTTGTTTTCGAAATCAGATCCGGTATGATTGTATAGACTTTGTTATCCTCGGGCAAGCATTTATTGGAAATGGGTGGTGCCATGACGGTCATAAGGGATGCCTGGCAGGAACTATGGCAAAGGAATCGCGGGGGCGGGCTCTTGACCTTGGCTTTTTGGTATACCCTCATCACGACCGCGTATGAGTACATTGTGGTGAGCCGCATTGGGCCGTCTCTGCCGAAGAGTCTGCAGCAGATGTTCACCAATCCTGCGGCCGCCCCCGTCATGCCGCACCTGGCCCCGCAACTCATCGTCCGCGTGGCATTGGCCTACCTGACCTTTTTGCTGATTGTTGTGCCGTTTTCCTTGGGCGGCCTATACGGCGGCATTGCGTCCGCCCTCCGGGAGCGCCCCACCTTTACCAACTTTTTGGCGTTCTTCCGCTTTGGATACCACAATTTTTGGCGTGCCCTCTCCCAGATCGTGCTATCCATTTTATACGCGGCGGTTCTGGTTCTGGCGACGTCGCTGTTGCTGTTGGGCCTCTCGCAAGTGCTGCATGCGGGGCCGGCGGTCAGCATCTTGTGGCTCATCTTGCTGGTGCTGGTCATGCTGTGGTTGGTAGCGACTGTGCTGTACTGGTTTGGATTTACCTTCTCGACCGGCGAAGCGCCTTTCCGGGGCCTAAGATTGGCGCTGCGGTGGGGGTGGGGCCACTTGGGCCAACTCTACGCGCAAACCATTTTGCTGGTGGGTCTGCTGTTGGCTGCGGTGATCGTGGTGGAGACCATCGTGCGGATGATTCCATTCTTAGGGGAACTGTTGGTGATTTTCGTGCTGGGGATGGTGATACCGGCATTCTTGGCCATCTATGCGCTCCTCGTGTTTCAGCAGTCCCAGGCAGGAAGCTAGCCTTTGGTGGACTTTTTAGGCGACCATTCCCGCAAGCTTTCGAGGAGACTCCACACTCCCGCCAATACCAGACTGTAGGGCAGCAGCAAGAGCGCCAAGCATCCGAACCAGCGCCGCTTCCACAGGAGCTGGACCCCCAGCAGGGCCAGATAGATTAACACGGCAATCCCGACATCCAGCCCGGGCACCCCCAACGACCGAAGGCCAAAAATAATGGCGATGAGGGGTCCCCACTCCCTGAGCACGCGCAGGTGGCGTCCGCGGGCGGCGAACTTCTGATAGTGGCGCGTGCACAAGGACTCCCGAATGCCTAAACATCCGAGGCAAATCGGCTGGTCGCACTTGCGGCAGCGCCGCACCGCCTGATAGCCGTGCTCCGGACAGACGACCGGAGGCTCCGGAGCGGGTCCGGGCCTTCCGGCGGCCGCATGGTGCACGCGGGCCGGGTCAGAGGAAGCCGCGGGCGGATTCTTCAAAGCCCACTGGTAGGCCTCGTTAATCCGCTTCATGTACTCTTCCTGTTGTCGATATCGTGCCGCATCGCGCCGAAACCGGTCGGGATGGTGTTGGCGCACTTGGGACAGGTAGGCTTGGCGCAGCCGCTCTTTGTCGGCTGTGGGTGTAATGCCCAGCACCTTCCAAGGATCCCGGTCCTGCTCGGCCACGCTTGTCCGTCCTCCTCCCCTGGGTCCGCTCTGAGTATAGCCGTCTCATGCAGGCCGGTGTGTCGATTGCGAACGTCAGTTGTTGGGGCCTGGCGTCGAATGATGAAAAAGCTCCGGATGGCGGGCCATCCGGAGCGCGGAAACGTCTTCCTCAGGCGGGAGACCCCGCGTGAAGGAACTTGGACGGGGGCACGGCGTCCACGTAGAATAACTGCGATGCCCAGGAAAAGCCGGCGCCAAAGGCCACCGATAAGAGATGTTGGCCGGGCGCAATCAGGGATTGTTCCAGCATGTCCGCCAATGCCAGTCCAATCGATGCCGAACCGGTATTGGCGTAGTGCGCCACGTGCGAAAAAACGCGATCGCTGGCAATGCCGACTTGATGGGCGACAGCGTCGATGATGCGTTGGTTGGCCTGATGGGGCACCACCCAGTCGATTTGCGCCAACCCCAAGTGGGCTTCTTCCAGTACCCGGCGGCCAATGTCACTCATCATGGTCACGGCATGCTTGAAGACCTTTTGGCCCTCCATGCGAATGGTATGTAATTGTCCCTGGGCCACCAATTCGGGAGTGATGGGAAAGCGTGTGCCGCCATAGGGCTTGCCCAAAATGCCGGTTTGGCTGCCGTCGCTGCGAGAGAGTCCGTGGCCGACGCGAATCCCGTCGAAGCCGGCGTCAGAGGGGCCCATCAAAAAGGCGCCCGAGCCGTCCCCGAACAGCACAGCTGTAGCACGGTCGCTCCAGTTCATCGCGTGGGTGAGCAGTTCCGTTCCAATGACCAAGAGCTTTTTGCCGGACTGCGCCAGCGGACTGAGCATCTGCAGCGTCTGCAAAAATCCGGCGCAGCCGCCCGTCAAATCGATGGCCGATGCGCGCTTGGCGCCCAGCATATCCTGTACGAAGCACGCCGTGGCCGGAGACCACATCTCGGGCGTGTCAGTGCAAACGAAAACCCAATCCAAATCCTCGGCGCTTACGCCGCGTGCTTCCAAAGCCGCACGTCCTGCTTCCACCGAGACCGTGGCAGTGGTTTCGTCGGGTCCGCCCGTCCGGCGTTCCCGAATTCCTGTGCGGGTGCGAATCCACTCGTCGCTGGTATCCATTTTCTCGCTCAACATCGTGTTGGTGATGATGTGCGGCGGGGCGTAACCGCCCACCGACCATATGGTTGCCTCAGCCATGTGTCAGTAAACCTCCCCGTTGCTCTTTCGCTTACGACGCGGGTTTCTCCTTCAAAACACTATTTTTGGGCAGGATCGATGTAATAAATCACAGGAGATAATCGTTTGTAGCGCGGAAGAGTTTGCGACGTGGATGACTATACCACGCTCCAAGAATTCGCGCCCATTATTTTTTGATTTTGTTTTTGGGCCAGGACGCGTAAAATATTACAATCAATAAAATACCAGGGGGAGGTGAACATGATGTGGGAAGAGTACCTGAACCGTGCAGTCCAGGACGTGGGAGACAAATATCAGGCGCGCCGCTTAAAGGCCCAGGTGCGGGCCGATTTACTGGCCCGGCATGCGCAATTTCGCTCCCAGGGGTTGGATGACCAGGCCGCTATGGGACAGGCCATGGCGACCTTGGGAAATCCAGACGACCTGGCGATCCGGCTGGCGCAGCCTATCAAGCATCAGCACGGCTGGCTGTGGCTCTTGTCGGTAGCGCAATTAGTTCTCGGTGTGGGCATCGTGGCTTTCAGCCTCAAGACCGAATCCTTCGCCGCGTTGACGCTGGGGCGGGCGATGGCGCTGTGGGGAGTGTTGGCGACCGGACTGCAGACACGGCGCTCACGGCAGGTGAAAAATCACCTGCGGCTCTTGCGTGTCGAGATGCATCATGTTCGCCTGAAGGGCTCCTTGGGCGCTTTCGGACGCATGATAGCCGTAGGATTTGTTGCCGGATTGTTGCTGGCGCTGGTCGCCAGTCTGCCGTGGAATGTTGTCAGCGCCAACATGTTCCACCCCGTGTTTGTGTCGACGACCAGCGCGTTGATTTTAAGCGGGTTTGTGGCAGGACTACCGTGGGCGTTGCTGCGGCGGCGCTTGGGACCAGCCTTTTACTTGGTGACCATGCAGGCCTGGGCAGCCCTGAGCGCGGCCTTGGGATCGACAGCGCTCATTTTGTGGCACCAGGGATTTGCACCGCCTCCCCTGTTTAATTGGCAGCCGGAAATGCTGGTTCTGGGCGGATGGCTGTTTCACTTCGCGCTCTTGCGGCTGGTGGCGGTGGTGTCGGCGTTGAAAGATCGTGTCATGGTCGGCGTGGACGACGATCGTTCTCCGCTTTTCTAATGGGCAAAGTGCTCATTGCCGGTGCCGGTCCTGCAGGGTTGGCCGCTGCTATCTGGGCCGCGCGCGTGGGCCTCGAACCGTGGCTCCTGGAACGATCCCACGGTCTGGGAGGCCAACTGAGCAGTTACACGCTGCCCATTGTGGATCTGCCCGGATTCGGCCCAGCGCCGGCTTTGGAACTGGCCCAAAAATTGCAGTTGGATTTGGAGCGTCTCCATATCCCCATTCAGTACGGTGCGGAAGCCGTGTCATGGAACGGGGGCCGTCTCGGGCTAACCGATGGGTCGACCCTGGACGGGGAGACCTTTTTTTATGCCCCCGGACTTCAGCCCCGAAATCTCGGCATTCCCGGAGAAGACCTGGCGTCGCCGGCCTCCATGAGTGAACTGGCGACGCTGCCGCCCCGCCGCGTTTTGGTGGTCGGCGGAGGCGATCGAGCTCTCGAAGGCGCCATCCGGCTTGCGGAGACCGGACACCAGGTGACGGTAGCGCTTCGCTCGGAGCACATGCGGGCTCGGCGTGAATATCGTGAACGCTTGGAGACCACCCAAGCGGTGGTGCTGACACGCGCGGTGCCGCGGGAATTGGACCGGCGCCGCGATCATGTGATCATGTTCTGGGAACAGGGGACCGCTTGGGAAGGCGACCAGGTGCTGGTCCGGATTGGCATGGAACCGGCGGTGCACCCGAATTTGGCGCACGTGCATCAGGACCGCGCCTTTCCGAAGGCGCTCAACATGGCGGTGATTGGCGATGCGGCCTTGGCCGCCTGGGAACGCAGTCTCGTGACCAGCTTTGCATCAGCCATGCGAGCGGTCAAAAGCTATGTCCAGCGGAGGGAGGCGTAGCATGGCGCTCCCGGATATTGTCATGCCCGGGTTGGATGTCCTGTTTGTGGGATACAACCCCGGTATGAAGTCGGCCGACACCGGCCACCACTTTGCCGGTCCGGGCAACCTATTTTGGGCGTTGCTGGCCGATTCCAACCTCACCGGACACCGCCTCACCTGGGCCCAAGATCATGAGCTGCTGGTTTGGCGCCTGGGACTCACCAACTTGGTGGAGCGTGAAACCCCCGGGTCTGCCGATTTGGTCCCAGACGAACGGCGCGCCGGGGCGGCGGTGCTGCGGCAGAAGCTGGTGCGCCTGAAGCCCAAAATTGTTGCTTTCTTAGGCAAGGACATATTCCGCGCCTATCGGCGCCTCACGGCTAGTTCGACGGTGTCTTGGGGCATCCAGACAGATGGGCTGGTAGACGGCGTCTGGGAGGCGGTTTTACCCAATCCCAGCCGGCGCTCCACCATGCCGTATGACCTTCGATTGCGCTACTTCTCCGAGCTGAAGGGATTGGTGGAGTGGGGACCCCATCCGCGGTCCTAAGCCTGCCAGCCGGCCAACTTCTGCAAGTTATTGCTCCCTTGCCAGATGAGTCCGCCCGGTCCTGTGCTGAAGATGCCGGGACTCAGGTTGAGCGGATGCATGGCCGAGCCGGAAGGCAAGAGCAGCAGGTTTCCGCTGCTTTCGGCATTGCCGATGGCAAAGACCCCGTGGACAACGCCGAGTTCCGGCATTGACGGGGAGACAAACCGGTACCACCAGATTTGCCTACCCTGAATCTCAATCAAAAGCCAGGCGGGCAGCGCGCCGGGGCGCTCCAGCAGGAGCAACAGCCGGTTGCCGGAGGACTGCGCGGTGATGAGCTGGGGCCACCGCGCCGCGCGGACGCGTGCCAACACCGCGGACCGTCCCGACGGGATGGCGAGGGATTCCAGCGTACCGCTATGGTCGACGATGAGGAGCCGGGCACCTTGGACAAAAGGATTGAGCGCGGCCGGCTTCCCGGGGATCTGCCAGGAAAGCGCATGCCCGGCCACGGAGACGTGCTGGCTGGCGATCATGACGAGTTGGTTTTGGCGGTTGAACTGGATGGCTCGGGCTTGGGGCCAGGCGAGGACCGGGCCGCGGCCGGCGGACAGTTGGAGAGCGCCGCCGTTGAGTGTCATCCAAGCCAGCGATCGGCCGTTGGCCGGATAGGCGATTTGCGCGTTGGGATTGCTGGGTGGGTTTCGCAACGTGCGGTGGCGGCCGTCGACAACCCATCGGGCTCGCCCATCATGTAAGATATAGGAGACGGCCGAGCGTGGGGTGATGGGAAGGTACCATTCGGCATTGGCCAGCGAGCCGGCCAGTGGCGAAATGGTCTGGGTCTCCGCACTCCAAGCGGCGCCCACATGAAGGGCGCGGCTGGGCGGCGAAATCACCGGATTCGGGGTCTTCCATGACGCCTCTGGCGGAGCCTCGGGGGCCGGGCTGCGGACGAGGTAAGCGGCCAGACCGGCCAGGCCGACGGCTACAACCAGTGCGAGAGCGTAGGATGGGCGAAATTTCATGTGCGACCTCCTGATAGAGGTCAGCATACCGAAAGCCTGTCAGGCCTGCAACCGAGGCGTTACTGGGTTTTCAGCGAAAGTAGCAGCAGGGCCGTCAACCCGAGACCGGCTTCTACGCCGAGACGCAGCCAGTCGTCCATCGTGAGGCGCCAAGCGGCGATGCCACCCAACACTGTGGCTACCGAACCGAGTTTATTGTACATACAGTTCGCCTCCCCTGCGGCGTGAGCCTTTGCCAGGTACAACGCGACTGGGGAGCAAAAGGTTCCCACTGATTGGCCTAGAGGAGGAAAAAAATTGCGAATCGCATCCATCCAGAAGGAACTCGCCCGCCTAGACGCGCTGTTGGCCCTGGCCCCGGGGCAGGATTTCCGCTATGCGGCGGGCTGGACGCCGATGGGGGACGAGCGGCTGACCTTTTTGTTGATTTCCCCGGACGGCGTGCAACTGGTTATTGCCTCTGTGAACGCCGAAGAGGCCGTGGCCCATCTGCGCGCGGCTGTGCCCGTTCACCGCTTTACCGACGCTGCGGGACCGCGGGCTGTGCTGTCTGAGGCTCTCCGGTCGCTGAGCGGATCGCAGGTGTTGGTGTCGGACGACGCCCGCTTTGATCACGCCCAAATCCTGGCTGAGGTTGTCAAGCAGCCGCTGGGATTGGCCTCTCAGGTGATGGCGCCGCTGCGGATGCAGAAGGACCCGGAAGAATGCCGCCTGCTCGCGGAAAGCCAGCGGATTAATGACTTGGCCATGCAGGCGGCGTACCAAGCGATGCAGCCGGGCATGACCGAGTTGGAGTTGGCGGACGTGATTCGCCGGGCATTCATCGCCAATGGAGCCGACAAAGAGGCGTTTATCATTGTGGCCTGCGGCGAGCACAGCGCGCTCCCCCACCACAGTCCGACCGATACCAAGCTGGAACCTGGGCCGGTGTTGCTGGACATTGGCTGCTATTACCACGGCTATGCATCGGACATGACCCGGGTGGCGTATTTGGGCGAACCATCGGAAAAGTTCCGGGCTGTGCACCGGGTGGTCGAAGCGGCCGTCAAGGCTGCTCATCACGAGGCCAAGCCGGGCACACCCGCGGAGAACGTGGATCGCGCGGCGCGGCGCGTCATTGACGAGGCAGGCTACGGGGCAGCCTTTGTCCATCGGGTGGGCCATGGCATCGGGCTGTCGGTTCACGAACCGCCCTCCGTCATGGAAACCAACCAGTTGAGGCTTCCCGAAAACGCGGCATTCTCCATTGAGCCCGGCATTTACTTGCCCGGAGAGTTCGGGGTGCGGCTCGAAGAGGTGGTCATCAATCGGGCAGGCGGGGCCGAAATCTTGTCGCATGTCTCCCGAGACATCTTTGTGAAGCCCCTCTAGGCAAGTTGCCCGGGATTTGGGCTCGTGATATGGTGCAGACAACGACGACTGAGCGGAGTCAGGAGGGCCAATCATGGAAGACGCATTGTTAGGGAAGGTAGCGCCGGATTTCACGCTGCCAGGAACCGATGGCACGGTGCACCTCAAGGATTTGTTGGGCCGTGTGGTGGTGTTGTATTTCTATCCCCGCGACAACACGCCGGGCTGCACCACCGAGGCATGTGACTTCCGGGATGCCTACGCGGGGTTCAGCGACAGCGGCGCGGTGGTGCTGGGGGTTAGCACGGATTCTTTGGCCAGCCATCAAAAGTTCCGAGCCAAGCACCAACTGCCGTTTCCTCTCTTGTCGGATGAGTCGGCCGAGGTCGCCAAGGCCTATGGCGTCTACAAGCAGAAAAACATGTACGGGAAGGTTTCGTGGGGCATCGAGCGGAGCACATTTGTGATTGATCCCGAGGGCATTGTGCGCAAGGTCTATCGCAAGGTGCGCGTGCCCGGCCATGTCGAAGGCGTGCTGGCCGAAGCGTCCCAGGTCCGTCAATGAGCCGCAAGATTCTCCGGATGCTGGACCAATTGGAATCTCTCTATCCGGACGCCACCACGGAACTGGATTTCTCTACGCCCTTCCAACTGTTGGTGGCGACCATGCTGTCAGCACAGTGCACGGACCGTCGGGTCAACATGATTACGCCGCGGGTGTTTGCCCGCTATCCCGATGCGCCGTCGCTGGCGTCGGCATCGGTGGAGGCAATCGAGGACCTGATACGGGATTGCGGGCTCTTCCATACGAAGGCGCGGAACATTGTGGCGACGGCCCGGCTTCTCGTGGAACGCTGGGGCGGTGAAGTTCCGCCGGATCGGGAGCAACTCATGACGCTGCCAGGGGTGGGGCGCAAGACGGCCAACGTGGTCGTGTCCAATGCTTTTGGCCAGGACGCGATTGCCGTCGATACCCATGTCTTCCGTGTCTCACACCGACTCGGATGGGCGGATGCCAAGGATCCGGACGGGACGGAAGAACAGTTGATGCGCGCCATTCCCAAGAAGAAGTGGTCCCGCGCCCATCATTGGCTCATTCTGCATGGGCGGCGGGTGTGCTTGGCGCGATCCCCGCAATGCGACACCTGCCTGTTGGCGCGGGATTGCGCCCAAGTGGGCGTGAAGTCATCATGATTCTCCTATTGGAAGACAATGTCATGTTCTCCATGCCCATTATGGAACTCGCCCGGCAACACGGTGAACCGGTCATCGTGGCAGAACATGCGGCCCGCGCCCGGGAGGTTTTGGCGGAGCAGTCTGATCTGCGGGGCGTCCTGCTCGACATGCGGCTCGTGGACGATGAGCTGCTTCAGCAAATACCTGCGGCGTTGGCGGTTGCGGCCTTCGGCCCGCACGTCGAAGGCGGGTCCTTCCTGGCCATGCGGCAACGCGGGATTAAAAACGTGTGGCCCAACTCGAAGTTGCGGGAACGTTTGCCCGACTGGCTAAAGGCTCTCCCGTAGCACGCGTCTGATTGCCTTTTCCCTTACGTAAACTGTCGTGAGGGGTGATGGCGTGACGGTGTTGGTGCTAAGCGGAGGCGGGATCTGGGCGGTGGCCGGCATTGGGGCGGCAGCGGCGTTGCGCGATATGGACGTTGCGGTCGACGCCTATGTGGGGTCCTCGGCCGGTGCCCTAGTCGGGGTGCTGTTGGCTTTGGGCCACACCCCCGAAACGCTTGCCGATGCCGCCCAAGCGCTGAAATCGTCTCCGGTTCGGCCGGCCTGGCAGGCCTGGGCGGCCTCCCTGGTGCATGCCAAACTGCCGTTGGGTTTAGCCACCCCGGCCCGCCTCTGGGAGCGGTTGGCCGGGGTGCTTCACGACCGCGAGTGGGCCGATCTGGAGACCCCGGTATGGATTGTGGCGACCTCGCTCAGCCAACGGCAAGCCATGGTATTCGGCCCAGGGGAGGAACCGGTCCGGACAGACTTGGGGAGCCGCATGCACCTCGGCTGGGGCGGGACCAGCATTCCGCTGAAGACGGCTTTGAGGGCGTCCACGGCTGTTCCCGGACTGCTTGCGCCGGTATCGGCGTTGGGGCAGGTGTTGGTCGACGGCGGAGTGGTGGATGATTATCCGGTGGATGTGGCGGCCTGGATGGGGGCGACCCACATCATTGGTGTTTGGGTGGATGAGTCGCCGCGTTGGACGCTGCCCCGCTCCGGGCATTTGGGCCACTTAATGTCCGCCAGCCTCTCCACCATGATTCGCGAGCTCTCGGTGGTCCGTCAGCGCCAGGTGACAATTCCCCGAGTCGATATCCGCATCGAAATGGAAAACGGCCACCGCGTGTTTCATCGCACGGCTGAAATTGTCGAGCGCGGCTACCATCTGACACGCGATCACGGCCGTGAAATCCTGGAAGGCCAAGATCGCCGGGCTTAGTGGCGGGCCGGATCGGGGCTGCCCGGGATTTTTGCGGCTGGGCGGGGCATCGCCAGTTTTCGGGCCTTGGAGACGGCCGGGTTGGCCATGACGCGGGCATCGACTTCGGTCCCTACCAGCGTGCCATGCTGTTCGGTGACCACGGCGCTCACAACGATTTGCGCTTTGCCGCTGAATAGTGCGGCGTCGGTACCTTGGGCCTCCATGTCAATGTGCGTCTGGGGCGTTAAGGTGACGGCGACGGTCTTTCCTTGAGCAGTCGCAATGCGGAGGAAGTGAAGGGCGCCTAACGAAAAGACGCCCGTCATGCCGCCCGATACGATGCCGTGGATGATTTGGCGGTGGGATTCATCATGCGCGTGGGGCTCCGCCAGGCTGTGCGACTGGGCCAAGGCCGCTCCCGGGACCAGCGCCAGCACGGCTGCGGCGCCGGCCATGGCGAGCGTGGATGGCGTGGATTTCATGGCACCAGGTCCTTTCCGGCATTCTGTGTTCCCTTACACCCTGACAGTTGGCTTCAACCTTGCATGGCCCGCCGCCGCCAAAGCCCCTAAAGGACCGTGGGTTCGACCTCTTTAAAGGCACGCCATTGTTCATGGCGAAGAATGTGCTCAAGAATGTCCACGACGCCCAGGCAGTCGCGAAAGCGCGACGTGCTGGGAGCTGGAGCCAGCCGAATCATGTCGGGGAACCGAAAGTCGGGGACAACTTTCGCGGCGCGGAGTGCGAGACTCAGGGCGCGGCCTTCTTCATGGGCCAGGGCGATGTGTCCGCCCCGATCCTGCGGCGGTGTGACGACATCGACGCCATAGCGGGTCAAGCGCTCCCGCACTAGGGTGTCCAAAAATGCCGTCAGTGATTGCGAGCGGGTAAAGAGCGCGTCAATGCCGGCTTCCGCTAACAGCTCGACACTGCCCGCCAAGGCAGCCAACGACAGAATGCTGGGCGTCCCCATCTGCAGCGCGTGGGCATCGGAGGCGCCCTCGAAACCGAACGGCATGTGAAATTGACGTTCGTTGGCCGATCCCCACCAACCGGCAAGACCGGGCGCGAGGGGATGCCGGCGCCGGTGTACAAATGCGCCGGCCGGAGAACCAGGTCCGCCGTTGAGATACTTATACGTGCAGAAGATGGCGAGATCAATCTCATCATGCAGGCGGTGCGGAATGAGTCCGGCCGAGTGGCAGAGATCCCATATCACGGGCACCCCGCGCTCTTTGAGCGCGGCCGTGATTTCCGCCATCGGCAGCATTTGCCCGGTGGTGAACACGACAGACGGCAGCACCGCCAGACCCACATGCTCATCCGCCGCGGCCAGCACATCCTGGCTGGTGATGAGACGGGTGCCGGATTGGGGCGGTACGACGACCAAGTCCGCATCAGAATGGTGTCCGCGGCTCTCGAGGAAGCTCGACACCGCGTAACGGTCGGTGGGAAAGGCCAGCCCGTCGATGAGGATTTTGGGGCGCTCGCGCCCAGGCCAGAACGTGGCCAGCATCTGGTGCAGCATCACCGTGGTTGACGACCCCAAAGTGATCTCGCCGGGCTGGGCCCCCAAGATCGGGGATAACGTGTCGGCAATCTCTTCGACCCAGGTAAACCAGGGCGGCGAGGTTTCATTCCAACCCAGTACGCCTAGCTGAGCCCACTGGTCGAGGGCTTCTTCGACCCGCCGGCGGGCGCGCCGGCTCTCCAACCCCAGGGAATTGCCGTCAAAGTAGAGGCCTGGGGGATGGAAGAATTCCTCGGGGAGCCAGCGCAGAGGATCGGTTCGGTCCATGGTTTCGGCGTCGTGTGTCCAATTGCGGTCCTGCATGACGTGCCTCCCAAATTATAAGGTGCTGAGAAGTTCTCCCCGGCTTTGGCAAAATCCTGTCCCCGAGGCAGGATTCACGCGGCGGGGATCAGAAGATAGGGGAAAACGGACGCGAGTCAGAAAGAAGGAGCAGAATGTTTCAGAGCGAATGGACGGCCGCTGAGGATGCTTTGGCGCCGGTGCAAGTCCGGCTGGCTCAGGAAGACCGCAGCCTTGATCGGCCGTGGGTTGAGCGTGATGGCGAGAGGGCTTGGGTCGTGGTTCCCCGGCGCGCTACGCTGAGAAAGACCCAAAGAGCGTTTAGGGAGGCACTGAAGCTTGCCGTGGGGCTGAAGCCCGCCCGCATCGGGCTTGACATCCGGGAACTGGAACCGGCGCTGCGGCGCGCCGCCCTCTGGGGCGCCGGTCAAGGGGTGTATCGGTTTCGGTTGACCGACCAAACGGTGACGGGTCCCACGGTCGCGGTAGCGCCTTATCCCGGTTTGGACCTCGACTTGGCGATTCTTCAGGGCCAATCCCGGGTTCGGGACTGGATTAATCTGCCATCCAACGTGAAACCTCCGGAGCGTTTGGCGGAGCTGATGCAAGCGGATGCCGACCACCGCATTGCGTGGACTGCCTATCACCAGAAGATGCTCGAGGAGATGGGAGCCGGCGGCATTCTGGGCGTGGGGCAAGGCAGCCATCGACCGCCCGTGTTGTTGGTGGGGCGTTATGAAGGCAAGCCGGACAGCCCTTGGATTGCCTTGGTCGGTAAAGGCATCACCTTTGACAGCGGCGGCATTAGCCTCAAGCCCGGCGACGGGATGGGGCGGATGAAGGGGGACATGGGCGGAGCCGCGGCTGTGGCGGCTGCTTTCCGTACGGCGGCTGAGACAGGGCTGGCGGTCAATGTCATGGCGGTATTGCCGCTAGCGGAGAATTTGCCGGGCGGGGGCGCCTTCCGGCCCGGTGATGTTTTGACCATGATGGATGGGACCTTGGTGGAAGTTATATCCACTGATGCCGAGGGACGTTTGGTGCTGGGAGACGGCGTCACTTGGGCGATTCGGAACGGCGCCCAGGCGGTGGTCGATATGGCCACCCTAACCGGCGCCAACGTGGTGGCCCTGGGCGGTATTCGCAGCGCCCTCATCGCCAACCATGAGGGCCTCGCGGCCCTGGTGCGCGAGGCGGCCGACCGGGCGGCCGAGCCCACATGGGAGATGCCGCATGACGAAGACTATGCGGACTTAAACAAGACCACCGCCGCCGACATCAAGAACTCCGGCGGCCGCCCCGCAGGAACGGTGACGGCCGGGTTGTTCATTGGCCACTTTGCCAAGGACGTGGCCTGGGCGCATCTCGACATCGCCGGGTTGTCGTTTGAAAGCGACGGCAGCGGCATCGGCGCGGGCGCGACTGGCTACGGGGCGGCAACGCTGGTGGAAGTGCTGAAGGCCTTCGGCGAGCGCCCGCCGCTCTAGCGTCTAATGGCCAATCAGGTAAACCACCTTGATGCTGACCGATTGGGTGGATTGGCCGGGCATAATGGGCGTACTCGGGGCTGAGGCAGCGGTTGCGTTCATCTCGAACGGCATGGGCGACGTGTTCTCATTCATGGACGATACGGACTTCACTCCGACAACCCGTTCGCCCATACTGGCGGCAATGGCGGATGCCTGACTCTGGGCATTCGCCATTGCTTGTTTGTAGGCGGTTTGATACCCGATGTTGGTCGGAACGGTAAAGTTGATTCCGTCCACCTGGTTGGCGCCCGCTTGCACGGCGGCGTCAACCGCCTTGCCGGCCTGGGCCGCCGTGGTGGTGATGTTGAGCGTATCGGTGACTTGGTATCCGGTAATTTTCGTCCCCCTCTGGTTGTAGACCGGGTTAATGTTGAGGCCGCCGGTGGCAATGGCGGATTGGGCCACGCCGAGCTGCTCGACCGCTTGGATGACGCGGTTAGCGGCGGCGTTGTTGGCGTTGAGAGCCGCTTGCGCCGTCGTCCCTTGATTGTTCACGCTCACGCTGACTTGCGCGGTGGTCGGTGTGACGGAAATTGACGCGTTGCCATAAACGGTCACTAAGCTAGGCGCAGTCCCGGCCGCTTGGACGGGCGATCCGCCGGAGTTCAAGACAGCCACCATGCCGAAGGCGGCCGCTAAGGCTGCTGCGGCCCCCATTCCTATCACGGATTTTTTCACGGGTGAATTCCTCCTCATGTCTTTGCATCGGTTGGGAGAGCATTTGACAACCGCCATAACGGGCGCGGACAGCCAAATGTTTCTGGCTCATGATCAGGCGCTTCGTACCAACGTGGCG
>JAJZBJ010000012.1 GCA_021798975.1 Bacillota bacterium
GCCCGAGCAAGAACTCGATCTGGCGTATGCCGCGTTGATGAAGAGCCGGGGCGGCAATGCCCCCCAGAGCGAAGACAATGAACCGGCGATCCCGAACAACATCGGCGGTACCGATGTCCGGCAACAGCGCGAGGATAACCGCGCGTACATGGACACCCAATACGGTGCCACGGAACCCCGCGACCCGGAGGACGAGGCCGCGACCCGCGAGGCCGCCAACCGGCAACGACGGGTGTTTGGCACTGACGACGATGATGACTTGGTGGCCTCGCAGGGCGGTAAGAAAAAGGACGACGACGACGAGCCGGATGCCGAGGAGATTGAAAAGGCGCTGCGCTTGTACCGCCGGATGAAGAAGTCGGATGCCGCCACCCGCGCCATTGAAGACAGTCAAGACGCGTATCTGCGCCCCCAGCGGGGCGACGACGGGTTGGGTGGCCCAGAAGATGACGACATCCACGGCGACCCCGAGCGGTTTCCGCACCGGGATCTCGGGACGGAAGATCCCGATGACCGAACCCAGATCACCAACATGGGGCGGCGCGTCCGCAACGATGCCGCAGCGGCCAAGTCCCTGAGCGCGGGGCGCGTGCAGGAGCAGTTCTACCGCGCCGCCATCGACCAGACGGGCTTTGGGGCGGAGGTCTGGGACGGCAACGAGGGTCTGAGCAAGTTGGCCGATGTCATGGGGCAGTATCTCGGGAAGTCCCTCAGCGGTCAAGACGTGTTGCGCCGGGCGGTGGCCGCGCTGATCGAGGACAACCAGGCGATTCACCGCAAGTTGGACAAGTCCCTCCGCGCCAATGCCGCGCTCCTGCAGGAGAATGCGGGCTTGCACAAGAGCCTGAGCGCCGTCCTCGAACAGCCGGTCGACATTCCGAACCCCGGCGTCATCGCGCTCGCCGGCTGGCAGGCCACGCCCGAAGCCCAAGCGGCACTCAACAAGGGCGGCGGCAAAAACGGGGGCAAGCGCGGCCTCTCCAAGGCGCAAATGCGCGCCAAGTTGGTCAAAGGCTTGCAGGCTGAAGCGATTGACCCGAGTTTGTTGCGCGACTTCGACAACCAGACCGGCCAAGGCCGGATGAGTCCCACCGAATGGGCCGAAAACGCGCTCAATGACACCGAACGGGCCGCCCTCGGTCTGTAAGAGGAGGAACGACACGCATGGAACAAGCCATTGATGCCCGCAACGTCGCCCTGATGGGCCAGCGGGCCACCCTGGAAACCCTCGCCGCCGCCCCCTTGTCGGGCGCGTACAACGAGGAAATTAACAAGGTCCAGAAGATGCAAGGCGTTGCCGGCGCCGACTGGATCACGAAGAGCGGGCGCGTCGTCACTCCTGACTACGACACCCTCATGAAGTCCACCCGGTGGCGCAATCCCGCCCTCCGGAAAGTCACCGGGGACATGCACCTGCGCGCCTTGGAAGAGGCGTACAGCCAGGCGCAACCCGGCTACTGGAACCTGATCGATGTGGGGATGTACGGACCGCGCCTCTATCAGGACCCCAACTTGGCCAAGTCGTTGGGCTTCTTCAACAACCTCGGCCGCCAATATTTTGGCCCCAGTTTCCAAGGGGACGCGACCGTGGCCGACTTGGCCAAAGCCATGGCGACCCAGAACCTCGGCGGCGACTTTGGGGACGCCACGCCGTTGCGCCTGCAGAACTTGGACGCGACGATGACCTCGGTGCTGTTTGAAGAGCAGCACTTCGTCAAGTGGAACTGGCTCGAGCGCGTGCCGAGCATCCAGCCATACTACGAATGGAACGACCGTCTCGCATACGGCTCCATCCGCGGCTCGGCGGCCTTCGTCGAAGGCGGGACCCCGCAGGGCGGCACGGCCCAGTTTAGTCGGAACGGGATTTACGTCCGCTACTTCGGCGTGCGCCGGGGCATCACCCACCAGATGGCGTTGACCGGGCAGTTGGGCGGTTCGCAGGTGGACCCCGTGGAGGAAGAAAACCGAGACGGCGCCATGGAGCTCTTGGGCTACATGGAGCGCAACTTCGTCTGGGGCAACCACGAAATCACCGACAACGCCGGCAACATCGTGAACTACGACGGCTTTGTGAAGGCGCTGGAGAACGGCATTCAGTATGTCGGCACCAGTCAGACCAACACCATGCCGAACGGCTACACCGCCGGCATGAACGTGCTCGACATGGAAGGCCAGTATTTTGACTTCTCGCTGTTTGAGGGCATCGGCCGCCGGATGGCGCAGCGCGGCTTCGTGACCTCGTTCCGCAACATGCGGGCCTTCATGGACCCGACCGTGTTGGAGGACTTGGCCCGGCTCCGCCTGACGACCGAGTTCAAGCAGTTGGTGGCGGTGAACCCGGAGCGCGGGTATGTGCCCGGTGTGCCGTTGGCGGGCTATCAGTCCAACTTCGGATTCATTCCGTTCACGTATGACCTGTTCTTGCATCGGGCGGGCATGACCGATCAACCCCCGGTGACCGCCGATCAGCAGTCCCCGGCCGCGCCGGCCAGTCCGACCGGTGGGGCGGTGCCTACGGCCGCTGCGCCGGGCACGGGCGTCACGTCGTACTTCGAGGCCCAGAACAAGGCGGGCACCTCGGACGCTGGCACGTACTACTACTGGGCGACCAGCGTGAACGACTCGGGTGAGTCTCTGGCGACCTATCTGGGGAGCGCGACCGTGGCGGCCGGGCAGGTGGTGACGATGACCATTACTCCGGGATCGTCCAACGGCAACCCCGTGACGGCGTTCCGCATTTACCGCGGCACCGTGAACGACCAGACCGACGACGGGACCGGGTGCATCGAGGAAGTGGCGGCGTATAATCAGGCGTCCGTGACCTTCACCGACGCCAACAGTTGGCGCCCGAAGACCGGCATGGTGCTCTTGATTGACCGCACCCCGTCCAACGTCGCCATCGCCCAGATGGCCCCGATGCTGAAGTGGCCGTTGGCCATCACCAGCACCACGGTGGAATGGTTGATCTTGCTCTACAACGCGCTCGTCGTGAAGGCCCCCCAACGGTGTTTCTTGGTCAAGAACATTGGCCGATTGAACACCGCCGGGTTGCCCGGAGCGGAACTGTAATGCGCATCGGCGGCGGCATTCCGGGGACGAGTCACAGCGTACTCGTTCCCGGGGCCACCACCCCGATACGCTGGATGTGGGATGCTCAGGGTACCGTCGTCGTGGACGACGCGACCGCGCACTATCTCCTCGAGCACAAGGGGCGCTCGCCCTGGTTTGTGGTGGATGATACGCCCGGTGTGCCGAGCACAGCAGAGAGTGTCCCGGCGATGCCTGGGGTCGAATCCGACGATGATCTGCAGCCTTTGGGCCAATATACCTTTGACGAGCCCTCAGCCACGGAAGCGCACGCCACCGAGGCATCCGCACAGGGCGCGACGGCGGCGGCGCCGAAAACCGCAGCAAAGCCCAAGCCGAAAAGGAAGCGATAAGCCATGGCGGACAGTCCGACTCAACCGCGTACGAATGCCTTAGATCTGAACGCGGCCTTGCGCTCGATGGCGGTACTCGCCCTTCCGGCGTCGGCCGTGCTGGCCAATGCGGTGGCGACCGCGGGTATCGTGGATTATCCGGATGCGACGGCGGCGAACAATCCGAACCAGCCCGAGACCATTCAATCCGTGATTCGCGGGCGTACCTTCCACACCGTGGCCGTGACCGGGACGTTTGCGGCGAACCTGAACATTGAGGCGACCCTCACCGGCGCGGACGGCGAATGGTTGGCCTTGAATGCGAGTGCCATTACAGCGCCGGGGATCTACACCTTTCGGGCGTCGGTCAACGCGATCCGCGTCAATGTGACCAGCTTTACAAGCGGCGCGGTGACGGTCAAGGTGCAAAGCCAGTACGGAGGCTAACATGCCGTGGAACAACAGCGCCTTTGACAGCCTGCTGACCCAAGACTTCTTCGCGGACCACGCCGAAGTGCTCCAATGGGCGCAAGCGGTGCGGTGTGGCTGCAGCAATACGCCCGATAATCCCAGCAACAGCGCCTGTGGCGTGTGCGGCGGGCTGGGCTATTTTTATCCGCACGGCCTCCAGTATACGCACGCCATCCTGACCGCCGTGACGCAGACGATGGATTTGGTCGCCATGGGCCTCGCGGAAATGGGCGATCTGGTCTGTGACCAACCGCCGGGCGCGACGTCGCTCTCGCAGTGGGATTTGGTCCTGACGACGTGGACGACAGGCGTCCCGTTCATTGGCGAGACGCTGGTGCGCGGGAGCGGCGCGACCGACACGCTCACCTATCGCGCCAATCCGCTGACACTCGGCGATGGCACGCAGGGCTATGTGGTCGTGCAAACCGATCCCGTCACCGCCGCCGTGACGATCTATCCGGCGACCGATTACACGGTGAGCGGCAAGACCATTACATGGGGCAGCGGGGGACCGACCGCCGGATCGAGTTACACCATCCGCTACAACGCCACTTATGAGTGGGCGGTCCTCAAACCGGGCTTAGTGCGGATCGAACGCGGCACGGACTTCGGGCCGCGCACCATCTTGCGCAAGCGCGAGATCGCGCTGCCGAATGCACCGGGGGCGCTCTTGCCGGGCTAGGAGGGGTGACCATGCTCACGCTGGACATCACCGGCCTCGACGCCTTGCAGACGTTCGCGCAGGCGCTCCAAGCGCCGTTCCCCACCGAAGCCCATGCCGAAGCGGGCGGGGCCGTGCAGGCGCTCTGGCAAGCGGCCGCGACGGGCACCGTGTTGCCGCCCATGACGCAGGCCGTCCACAAGCCGGACTTGGCGCAGAGCGTGCAGGTCACGGTGGACGGCGACGGGGCGACGGTGAGTGCCGACGCGAGCTTGATGCCCCACGGGACCGAACCTTGGGATATGAAGCCCATGTTAACCCACGGCCCGCATTCCCGGATGGGCCGACACGGCCGCTACAACATCATCCCGATGCGCCACGACGCGGCCAGCCTGCCGAGCCATATCGCGAGTCAGTTGGTCAACGGCGGGACGGTGACTTCGACCGAGGGCATCCGCTCGAAAATCCTCAACGGCGGCGCGCCCGTGCTGGCGTATCACGCGGGAAGCGGGACGTTTCAGGTCGTCAGCCATTACACCTGGCAGACGGGGCTCTACACCGGCATGCGCCTCGGGATGCACAAAGACTATCCCGTCGGTCCCGTGACGTTTCGCACGGTGTCCGAACGCTCGGCCCCCAGTAGCTGGTGGTATCCGGCCAAGCCGGGGCAACCGCTGGTGGAGGCCGTGAGCCAAGCCAGTCGGCCGCTGGTGGCGGCGATTTACACGCAATGGTGGGAGGCGCGGCTCAATGCCCATTGACATCAGCGAATGGACCCTGCAAAGCATCGTGCAAAACGGTCTCGCGCAGGTCCAGCAGGACGCGGCCACGCTCGTCCCGCAACTCTTTCCGCAGATGCCCGCAGTAATTCAGCAACAGGTCATCACCGCGCTCACCAGCGGGGGGCTGAAAAGCGTACCCGTGCAGTTGGCCTATCTGCCCAACACGACGCCGACAATGCCGGGCGTGTGGCTCTATCAGACCCCGGGCGGGGAGACCCGCGATCTGGATGTCGTCGGGAGCACCTACACGCACGACGTGACGGCCACGGCCCTGGACACCGATCAGGGCATCGGCTCGCGCAAGAGCTGGCAGTTCACCATCGGGACGCCCAACATCGTCGACTTGCTGGTGATTGTCGGGATCGTCAAATGGAGTCTGATTGGGGCGCGGGGCAGTCTCGGCGGCGATCCCAACGGCTACATCACGCAAGAGTTGAGTTGGTCCGGCTGGGCGCCCATGGTGAACAGCGCGGGCGATGTGGTTTTTCCCTTTCAGCAAACGCTGACCCTCACCATCACCACGATTGAAAGTGCCGCACAGACGAACACCGACCTCATTACGGGCTACACGCCCACGCAAATCTAGGAGGCGCTGATGCCAACGAAAAAAGCCGCTCCGGCGTCGGAGGGGCCCTTGCTCCATGTCCGCGATTGGCTGACCCAGCAGGCGGATCTGCCAGCGGAAGCCGTCGCAGGCTTTCTGCGCGCCGTCGCCACGGACGCGTGGGATACCGCCGACCACTGGATCCAGCGCTGGGATGCCTGGATGCACCGCCCGGTCGGGCAATAAAGGAGGGCCGCCATGTCCACCAATTTTAACGGGCAAGTGCTGACGCAACCGCAAGCCCGCACGCAGTTTAACGGGACCGCGCTGGTCCCGGCCAGTCCGGCGCAACCCGCGCCGCATACCCTCGTACTCATCGGGCCCGCCAATCAAGGGCCGAATGCCCTGCAGACGATTACGTCGGTGAGCGACATCCAGACGATGCTGGGCATCGACAGTGACCTCGCCAATGCCGCTGCGCTGGCGCTGAACCCGTCGCCGAGTACGGGGGGCGCGAATCCCTTAAAAGTCTGGAACGTGAACCCCACGACGCAGGGGACGATCAACCTCCAGAGCAGTGGGGCCGTTACGCAGATCGCGCTGACCACGACCCGCTGGGGGCAAGCGGCCAACTACATCAAAGTGGCCGTGAGCGCGGGATCCCTCGCCGGCTATACCGTCACCGTCGCCGACGACTACTCGGGCGGCAGTGTCACGCTGCATGATCAGGCGTTGAATGTCTTTGCTGTGTGGTATTCCGGCACGGGCACCAGCCCCACGGTCACGGTCACCGACAGCGCCGTCACGCTGACCGCCACGACCAGCGACACCGGCGGGACGATTGATCTCACCAGTAACCTCACCGTGTCGCAACTGGTGAGCCAGATTAACGCCCTCAGCGGGTGGAATGCGACGGTCTTGGATCCCAATCCGGACGACCTCGCCCATGCGCTGATGGACAACGTGGCCAGTGTGGCCGTGGGCACCACCAGCGCCACCGCGACGACGCTCACCGCCAACATCACGGCGGTTGTGCGGGGACTGAGCGGCCCTGCGCAGACGTGGGTGACGGCGGTGCGGGAGGCCAATGCCACGGCACTCGCCACGACGGGGGCGTACACCTATGCCACGGGCGGCTCGACCGGCTCGGCCACGACCACCAACTGGCAAGCGGCCTACACCGCCCTCCAAGCGGAGACCGATGTGCTCTGGGTGGTGCCCGTGACCAGCGAGTCGACCATCTGGGCCATGAACCAAGCGCACTGCCAACTCATGGACGGGCAGGGTTACGGCCGCTCGGGCGTGGTGGGCGGCGACAGCGGGACGACGGTGAGCCAAGCGCAAACGAATGCGGCCGGCTTGGCGTCGGCGTACACGAGCTATCTGGTGAATGGGCTCCAAGGCACCAACCTGCAGAAGCAGGCGGTCACCTTCGCGCCGTACCTCGTGGCCGCGCAGGTGGCGGGGTTGATGGCGGGGCAAGCCTTAAACCAGTCGCCCACGTTGAAGGCCCTCAATGCCACCGGGTTAGAGCAGACGTTCGCGTCCAGCAGCATCGACACGCTCATCAACAGCGGGTGCCTGGTGCTCAAGGTCTACAACGGTCAGTACGTGATCGCCAAGGGCCAGACGACGGCCGCGCTGAACCCCAACGCCACGGTCGATCAGGTGCAGATGCAGGCGGTCAACGAGGTCTTCACCTTGGAATATGGCCTCAACAGTCTGCTCAGCGCGTATGTCGGCCAACCGATCACCAGTACCACGGCGGCCGAGGTGCAGAGTGACGTCTATCGCTACCTGAAGACCAAAGCAGCCGCCCCCACGCCGATCCTGCAAAGCGCGCCGGCGCTCGCGAGCATCCAAGTCACCATCAGCGGCACCGTCATCAGTGTGGCGGCCCCGGCGTCGCCGACCATTGGCGCCGACTTTGTGCTGACAACCTTGTCTGCGTCCGTGGATACGGCGCAGGCGGCGTAAGGGAGGGATCACGATGGCCACCAATGGGAATCAAAAACTGCTGTCGGGCAACTACGGCAAAATTAAGATCAACGGCAAGACGGTCGGCGGCTTCAAGGCCTGGACGGCCAACAGCGGCGTGAACCTGTCGGCGGAAGGGCAGTTCGGGACGGGCACGCCGATTCTGGTCCCCGGGCTGAACAGCATCACGGTGACGATTACCAAGTTAATGCTCTATGGGCAGTCCCTCGCCAGTATCGGTATTGAGCCCCAGGGGTCGCTGAACGATATCGCGACGCTCCCCCCGTTTACCACCGAATTGTACGACACGTTGGGCGGATCCGTGATCAAAGTGGCCGTGGACTGCATGTTCGACAGTGAATCGGTCAATGCCCCGGCCAACGCGGCCTTTACCGAGACCGTGACGATTATGGGGACCGACATGGCGAGCAACGCGTACTAAAGAAAGGCGATGACGCATGGATCGGATTGATGCGAGTCAAAAGCACGTCTTTACCCTCCCGGCTGGCAGTTGGACGTTGCGGCGGTTGGGGATGATGGATGAGCAACGGGTGGCCGGCAAAGCCACCCTGATGCTCGGGTGTCCGTTTGATGAAGCCCCGTTGCGCGCCCGCGAAGTGGCGTGGATGTGGGCGACGCTGGATCTCGCGACCGTGGAAGGCCCGACGGATTGGGATTGGAACGCGCAGCCGGACACGACCGTCTTGGAAGCGCTGTATCAAGACTATATCGAATGGGACCGCTCCTTTCGTCGCCCACTGGCACCAGACGAAGGAACAGCAAGCGGAGGCGCTGGGGCGTAGTCTCCTCTTTTGGTATCGCCAAGAGTACAAGATTCCCCGTCACGATCCGCGCTTGAACCTCACCCGCGAGGAATTGTGGGAAGAGTTTCGGGCGTGGCAAATCTTTCAGACACCCCCGCCCGAGGCCGAAACCGCCGCCGACGCGTGGATGGCCGAAGTCGAGGCGGGACGGGCCGATCCCGACGATGCGGAGGCGGAAGCCGCCTTCGTCGCGCACTGGGAGCAAGCGCATGGGGACGCGCAGGCCGAAGACTGGGAACCGGTGACGGAACCGCCGCCCCGGCGAGGAGGTGCAGACGCTGGATAACGAAATCAACATTCGTCCCCGGCTCGATGACACCGATCTGAAGAAATTCGAGGGCCACCTCACCCTCATCGAACAACACATGAGTCGCATTGTGGGGCTCGCGGGGAAGATTCAGATCCCCGGCGGCGCCGGGGCGCCGAGTGGAGCCGGGAGCGGTGTCGCAGTTCCGACGGGGGGCGGCGGCACGAACGCCTCCGAACGCGCCACGCAATATGCGCAGGAACGGATGCCGTCGCGGGCGCAGACGGCGCACCGACGCACGGGCGTAGCGAATGCCTCCATGAACTCGGGGCAGTTCCTCACGAACTTCCAGAATGTGATTCAGCCCATCCTGCCGCAGTTGGATGCCATGATGGCCCAACCCGGCGGTCCCGGCAAGAGCGGCGCCAGCGCGTTGTTGCGCCAGCATTTGAGCCGCGTCCAGCGCATTGCGGCACATCCCGCAGGGTCCACCGCCGAAAGCCAAGCCATTCTTGCGGCCAACCAAGCCACGGGCGTCGATCCGGGCGCTCTAGCCGCGGCAGCCGCGCAATACCGCGCCACCAATCCCACGCATGGATCGGTGATTAACGCCTATCTCAAGGCGCAACAGCAGGCGGCCAGCGGCTCGGGGAGCGGGGGGAGTGGCGGACTCGGCATCGTGAAGCAACTGGCCGGAGCGGCGGGCTTTGGCGGTATCGCGGGCGCGGCCGAACTGGGCGGTCTCGGCGCCGCAGCACTCGGCGTCGGTTTTGTGGCAAACCAGACCCGACAGGGCTGGTCCAACTACATGCAGCAAGGCACCGCGTTCAGCGCGTTGTCCAAGAGTGTCGGCACGTTGGGCGAGTCGTTTAACACACTCCGCAACACCATCAACTCGACGTCGCTCGGCTTCGCGGAGACGATGCCGCAGATTACGCAAGCCTTCCAAGCGATGGCGCCCTACGTCGGCAATCTGGGCACGCGAGGCTTAGCACGGATGATGACCGCCTCGCAGGGCTTCGCGTTCGGCTACGGGCTCAATCCGGCGAGCACCGCGCAAGCCTTCGGCCAAGCGGCGCAAATCGGGATTTTGGGCACCAACAGCACGACCGGCCAAATGACCCCGGCCCAGTGGGCGGCGACGATTGCCAATGCGGTCAGTTCAGGCGGGATGCAGGGACGGCAAGGGCAAGTCTTGTCCGCCATGCTCGGCGTCAGCCAGCAAATTGCGCAACAGATTGCGGGCGCGCCCAACCAGACGCTGTTGGCGAGTATCATGACGGGGCTGAATCAGTCCGGGAATCCGTTGCTCCAAGGCACCATGGGGGCGCAAATCCTCGGGAACATCAACCAGGGCATCCAGAACCCCGGGCTGGGGAATGCGGGGCAACTCTTCTCGTACCAAGCCCTCAACCCGAATGGGCAGTTGGGGTATTTCCAGACCAAATACCTGCAAGCGCAAGGCCTCAACGGCATTAACCCCACCACGGGCGTCAGCAACTTCGCGGCGGAACTCCAACGCTTTCAGCGGATGCTGCCGGGCGGCAAGGTGCAGTTCACCAAAGACCGCTATGGCACCATCCCCACCGAGCAAACCGCCACGACGAGTGCGCTCTTGGGTCAGTTGTGGGGCCTCACGCAACCGCAAGCGTTGCAAGTCATGCAGGCCTTCAACGGACAATCGCTCAGCACCGTCAACCGCACCACGCAGTTGGCCCAACAATGGGGTGGCCCCAATGCCTTGCAACACCTCCTGAAAACGGGTGGTATGAACGTGTTTGCCGGGATTGCCAATGCGACGGGCGTGGGCGGCAAGAATGGGCTCAATGCGTTGGCGCACCAAGTGACCGGCACCCTGCACGGGCATGTGTCGTCCCGGTTCTATGCGCTCGAAAAGCAGTATCAACACCTCGGGGCACTCCATCCCACGAGCGCAAAGCAAGCCGGGATGATCCAGCATCAACGGGCGCAGGATTTCACGCAGATGCAGCAAGCGCTAGGCAAGAGTGTCCTTGGAGGGCCGACCCTCCAGACCAGCATGGATAAGTTAAATAGTACGGTGGCGAAAAACACCGCAGCATGGGCGAAGGTCGCCAAGCAACTCCAACCGATCGTCGAATTCCTGCAGAAGGGTTCCGCGAGTCTCGGCAATAGCACGGGAACCGTTTTGCATAATCTCCTCCACGGGGGGTGGATGAACGGACTCGTCACGGGGCATATGGGAGCCACGACCGCCTACACCATTCCCGGCTTACCGCAGTCCACCAGTGCCGGCGGTCTCAGCGCCACGCTGGCGAGTTTTGTCCAAGGGAACCAGCAAGGCACGTTTGTGTCCGTGTTGCGGCAGATGCTCACCGGGAGCTCGAGCGGCGGATCGAGTCCGTACCAGAATACGAGCTTTGTCACGCCGGGTGGCGGGGGGCCGACGAGCGCACAGCAAGCGGCGTTCGTCAAAAAGATGATGCCGTACGCGCAAAAGGACGCCCGGGCTACGGGGCTGCCCACGAACTTCTTCCTGACCCAGTGGGCGGATGAGAGCGCGTTTGGGACCTCCACGGCGGCGCAGCGGAACAACAATTTCGCAGGCATCAAGCCGTGGGCCGGGGCTCATGCGGGGCCGGACAGCAAGTATGCCGGCTATAGCTCGCTGAATGCGTTTGCCCAAGGCGTGGCGAAATTCTACGAAGGCAACAGCAACTATCAAGGGCTCCTGCAAGCCGCGCAACACGGGGCGTCCACCCCGCAACTCCTGCAGATGCTGGGGCAGACCGGCTACGCGAGCAGTCCGGACTATGGGCAAACCTTGGTCAGCCTGTTGAGCGAGATTCGGAACCTCCTGCGCAACGGCAGTCCAAACGCCCTACGCTTGCCCAGTCTCACCGGCATTTAGCCCTGTTCAGGCGACTGCGCGGGGGCCCGGGATTCCTCCGGTGACGGGGTGGACAAATCCCGCTGACAATGCGGACAGACGGTCGCGCCCTGCCGGACGGGCTCTTGGCAAAAGGGACACGCGAAGCCGTGCCGCAAGGCCTCGGCGCGCCGGCCTTCGGCGGTTGGGGGAATGAGGGCGATGATCAAGAGGCCCAGCCAACCCAGGAGCACGCCAAGAGTCAGGCCCAGCCCTTGGCGGCCCTTCTGACTGCCGACCCAACCCGCGAGCGTGAGCGGGGTAATCCACAAGAGAATAATGACCATGAGCGTAGCCATGAACGATTCCTTTCGTGGGCGTAGTTTAGTTCAGGGGACTCCAGACCCACGCCTGACCGGTCCACTCCCAGGCATGCGCCATCCAGGTGGTCAGCCACGTGTGCAGTTGCGCGTTGTCGGCGACGGTCAGCACCAAGGGCGGCAAATCGGTGGTATGAATCAGCACGCCATTCGGATGCCCGTGGATCGCGAGGATCCCTTCCCAGCGGCACCAGATGGTGCCGGAGGGGCCGAGCCATTGCCATTGGTCACCCAGACACCGCAGTTGCCCGGCCCCTTGATGCCGCAGGGGTCCCGCGTGGCTGAACCAGAGCGTGGCCACGGCTTCGTACCAACAGCCATCGGGTTGCGCGGGGAGCGGCATCGGCAACGGGTCGGGCGGCGTCGTGGGCCACCGACCGCCCGCATGCCATAAGCGCGGGCGACGCGCAACCGCCCAGACCCAAAAAGCGATCCCAAAAACGATCAGCCATATCATGCGGAGGGCGCCGTGAACGGGTCGTTCTGCTGACAATACGCACAACGGCGGGCGTTGTCGGGGATCCGCATCCGGCAATACTCGCAGAGGCGGGAGCGACCCAGGGGGAGCGCTAACCAGACGAGCGTGGAGAGCAAGCCAAACACGATGCCGGAGACGATGCCTTCGCCAATGGAGTGCCGTCGCCGGATCGCAATTTGGGTATTCAAGACCAGACTCAAGAGGACACTGATGAGCCACAGCACCAACATCCGAACCCCTCGCTTCATCCCATGTTCTGACGACAGTGTATCAAATAGGGGCGTCGTGCGCGAAGCCGCTGAGGCCAAATGTGAGGTGACAGCATGGCGCAGGTTGCGCAATACCGTGTGCAAGTCGATGTCCAAGCGTGGACCCCGCAAGGGGCGTATTACCACCAAGATTTGATGGGCGATCTGAAGACCATCCAGACGAGCAAGACCACCAGCCAGCCCTATGGCACCTTTGCCTTGACCTTCACCATGCGGGAGGATCAGGGGGGATCGTGGGCGGATAAACTCCCGTTCCGGACGTATGTGGAGATGCGGGCGGGGATTGGGAACGGGACGCCGCCCATTCTCATGCGCGGGTTCGTGGATGCCCCGGGGCAAACGCTCCAGATGCCCGCCTATCCCCAAGGCCCCCAACGGGAAGTCACGGTGAGCGGGCGCGACATGGGCGCAATTCTGGCGGATTGGCAAGTGCTGTATTTGTGGGGCATCGACCCGATGAGCACCTACCTCCGGGCGAATTTGCCGGGTGGGAGCGATGCGCTCTCCCATCAACTGGGGGTCGACGTGCAACAAGCCGATCCGAATACGCTCTTGAGCGCGTTCGTCAACACGTTAGTGAATCAGGGCGCGGTCGGCGGCCTACAGGCTGTGATGCCGCGTGTCCCGGCGTTTGTGCCCACGTTGACAATTCCGAATGCCTACCAGATCAATTTCCTCTCCCTGCAGCCGTGGCAAGGATCCTACAGCAATTTTCTCGACTATTTTGCGTCGCCGCCGTGGGGCGAAGATTTCGTCTTGGACGAAGAGGCCGGCCCGGCGCTCATTGTGCGCCAGACGCCCTACAAAAACTTCACGACCGGCCAGTATCCCTTGCGTTACAACGGCAGACCCGAGGCATTGGGCTTCTTCCCCGACGTGATGTTGGCGGCCGGGGATGTGACCGCGCATGACATCACCATTAACGGGGCCAACCAGTTGTACACCTACTACAGCACGACGCCGGACTTGGCCAGCTCGCTGGGGCAAAGTTACGCGCAGTTCTTTTATGTCAGTCAGACGCCGTTGTACTACGTCAATAGTCAAGACCAGACGGTCAGTACGCACCACGTCACACTACCCACCGGATCGTCGGCGCAAGGCGTGCAGGAGCAAACCAGTCCTAGTCAAGCGCAGGTGGTGGGCAGCAATCCCTACTACGATGTGGCCAAGGCGAAAATTTGGGGCATCCGGCCGCTGCAGCTCACCACCCCTTGGGTGTCGACGCTCCAGCAGACCTTTGGACCGGACGCTCAAAAGCAAGTAGCCGACATGAATACGTGGCTCTATGCCGTGTTCGGGGACAACGACAAGTTTAGTGCCGGGACCATTACCTGCCACGGCTTTCCCTCCGCGAAGGTCGGGCGCTATGTGGTGGTGGAACCCGGGACCATTACCAGCGATCCCAACCCGTGGGAAGGCTACCTGCAATCCGTAGACTCGCAAATCGACATTTACTCCAACAATGCCACGTGGACGATGGATCTGGGCGTCATCCGGGGGAGGGTACGCACATCATGATCGACCACGCCCTCGCGAAAGCTCAGGCCCGGAATCCCTATCGCAAGCAACCGGGGGCCGTCCTGCTCTGGGGCAAAGTCTCGGCGCGGCATCCCGCCGAAGGCACCGTGGATGTCACGCTGGACCACGGGAGCATTTTGCCACACGTGCCGGTCTTACCGCAACTGGTCGGCACGCTGACGGGATCGAGCTACTTGCCCAAAACGGACCCGGTCCAACCGCAACAGACGCCACAAGGTCCGTATGGCTTGCCGACGCCGAATCCGGATCCGACCGCCAATGAGTTGTACGCCGTGGTGGCGTGGCTTGAAGGCTCGGGGCGGCAGCCCGTCGTGGTGGGCTTTCTGCCGCCGACGACCCCAGCGCCCGCCTGGCTCCCGCAACAGCCCGGCTGGCAGGTCCGCCGCCATGAATCGGGCCAATGGGAAGCGATTGATCCGGACGGCAACCTGACGTTGGGGTGGCCCGATGGATCGACGCTCACCGTCACGACCGGCAGCGGCCCGGCGGTGCCCGCGACGGACATCAATCCCGCATGGCCGAGTGCGAGCGGATCGGATGTGCAAGTGCATCTCCACCTCGCCGGCGGCGCGACCATCGACGTGGTGGGGAATACCATCACCCTCAATGGCGGCACAGCGGGGGTGGCGCGGGTGGGGGATACGGTGCAGGTCGTGATTAGTGGGACCGTCTATGAAGGCACGATTACCAGCGGGTCCAACACCGTGAAATCCGGCTAGGAGGGGATCATCATGGCGTATGTGCCGCCCCACGCGCAAGCGGGCAAACGGTGCTGGATCCTCGTCTGGCCCGGCACCCCGAATCAAGACGGCTTCCACCAACCCGGCGCGCATTGGCTCTATCTGCCGCTGAATCCGGACTTGCAGTTTACGCGGGCGATTCGCACCACGGCCACGCAGACCATTCAGGGCGCGTACATCGACAACTTTGGCCTCGGCATCGGGCAACTGACCTTGACCGGGCATACGGGCTGGCAACGCGGGCAGGGGAGCTATAACGGGCAACCGGTGGATGGGTGGGAAGCCTATCAGGCGTTGTGGTATGACATCATCGACTACTATTTCGCGCTCCAGAGTGCGCAAGCCACGCAACCGCCGCAGGTGACCATGCAGTTCTCGAACGACGTGGACGCACTGTTTTTGACCGTCGTCCCGACGAGCCAACCGAATCCCAAGACCCTCCTGCGGTCGAAGACGAAGCCCTATCTCTACCAATATGCGCTCTCGTTCTACGTGGTGAGCGACAACAACCACCCAGGCGCCGTCTCGCCGATTGCGGACCCGATTGACCCGCTCATTCAGGTGAGCCCGGGCCTGGCGATTTCGGATACCGTGGTGAACCTCGGGCCGTCCCCGGTCGCGACCGCATTGCCGGGCCAAGCGCTGCACTATACCGTGCAAGCGGGCGATACCCTATCCGGCATTGCCGTGAAGTTTGGGGCGCAGAACCTGATCGCCGCCGAAAACGCCATCGCGCAGGCCAGCGGGGTGGCGAACGTCAACTTGATCTGGGCGGGGCAGGTTCTCACGATCCCGCAACCATTGCCGTAGGAGGTGGTGCCATGCTCGCGCATCCGACCCCGGCGCAAGCCTTCGCGCAACGGGCGCAACGGCAGGCGGTGTATTTCGCCGCGCATCCGGTCTGGCAGGCGTGGCGTGTGACGGGAGCGACCCTCTGGACGACCGCGCCGACGCTCGACAGTGCGGGCCTTCTCTTAGCCGCGCAGATTCACAAAGTCGCCGCCTGGGTGCTGGATCGGGCGTTCGCCAATGCGCCCCAAGACGTGGGCCTCTGGACGGTCCTCGGCCCGGCGGTCAGCGCCGCGTGGCGGCAATGGCGCACGCTTGCCCGGTTGTCCGTGGCGCCCACGCCCACGCAGACCTTGCGGCTGAGCCCGGGGGCCCAAGGGGCCTTGCAAGCCTTGCTGGCGTGGGATCCGGTCTTGAACCAGCAGGCCCCGGCGTCCCCGGAAGCGGCGTTGGTGGCCGTGTGCCAAGGGCTGGCGGTCGTCCCGGCGCAGAATCCCACGACCACGACCGCCCCCAGTGTGCGGCTCCATGTGCTGACCGATCAGGACACGCTCCTGACGCTGGCGAGCCACTATCTCGGCAACCCCGAGTTGTGGCCGACGATCCGGGCGCTGAACCAACTCCGCGCCCCCTATATTTCCCCGCGCCTGTGGGACCAATATGGGCCGCCAGTCGCGGCCTTTGAATTGACGAACGCGGCCAGCGCCAATCCCTTTGTCGCGGCCCCCGTGGTGACAGCGGGCGCGACCACCGTGACGCTCCCGGGTGTGCCGGGGCCCCTCGCCAATCCGGGCACCGTGATCGTGCTCGAGCAATGGACCTCCACGGGACGCCAGCAGGAAGCCCACGCTATCCAGTCCTACGAGCCGGACACCTTTGTGGCCACGTTGACGGAGGCGGTGACCAACAGCTACGGCGTGGGCGCGCTCATGAGCCTCAACCTCAACCCGGCGCAGTTGACCACGCAGGTGCTGGCCCCGGGCCAAACGATCCAAATCCCGCTCTCGGGGCAGCCGACGTCGGCGCAGTTGACGGACCCGCAAGACCCGCTGGGCACCGACCTCTACGTGGACGCGCAGGGCTTTCTGGCGCTGACCGAGACGGGGGATGTGATGACGGCCACGGGGGTGCAAAATCTCGCGGGGGCGCTCACACGCCGGTTGGATAGTGCGCTGGGGAGTCTCCCACTCCATCCCACGACCTACGGGAGCGGACTGCCGGGGATGGTGGGGCAACCGATGATCGGCTCACACATTCTCTCCGGCTATGTGCGCACGGCGCTCTTGCAGGATCCCCGCGTGACGAGTGTGCCGACCGTCACGGTGCAACAACAAGGCACGACCTGGGTGATTGTGGCCCACTGTTTGGTGCGGAGTGTGCCATCGCCCATTCCGGTGACGACCACCTTTATCCAAGCCAGTTAGGGAGGGACGTGTATGGCGGCCTTTACCCCGTGGACGGCGAATGGCGTCACGGCGCAAATCATCCAAACCACCCAAGCCGAAAATGTGGGCTTGACCGACTTCACGGTGGGGAGTGTGCTCCGCTCCGGGATTGCGGAGCCCATCGCCATCAGTGCGCAGGACATGGGCCAGCAGATCGTGGCGGCCTCGGACCAGAACATGCAAGTCACGCTCCAGCGGGCCTTGAACCTCACGCCCCAAGCCGCCGTGGCCGCGTATGGCGAAGCGACCTTCACCGTCCCGACGGCGCCGACCAGTAGCGGGACACTCCCCAGCGGTTTTACGGTGGCGATTCCCCACAGCACCATCCAGTACACACTGGGCGCGACGACCATCTGGGGCGCGGGCGTGACATCGCTCAATGCCGTCGTGACGTGTAATCAGGCCGGGGCCGTGGGCAATGCCCCGGCGAATACCATCACGCAAATCGTGTCGGCGGTGCCGAGTGGCTTGTCCGGCCTCACCGTGACGAACCCGCAAGCGTTCACCACGGGCGCGAATGCGCAGACGCCGCTCGATGCCACGGCCCAAGTCCCGGCGGCGTTGGCGAACCTCAAAGCGGCGACATCGGACGCCGTGGCCGCGAAAGCGCTCAAGGCCACCGTGCAGAACAGCAGTGGCTATGTGACCGAGGCGGTGGGCGCGGCGGTGAGTGCGTCGGGTGGCTATGTCACGCTCCCCAGTGCCGCACCGGCGCTCACGGCGGTCAGTGGGTCGACCAGTTTGGCCGCAGGCACCTACACCGTGGGCTATACCTGGACCACGGCGGACGGCGAAACCCCGCTCAGCCCCACGGCCACCGTGACGATCACCGCCGGGCAAGCCATTCAGGTCAGCGCGTTGACCCTCCCGAATGTCGGGCAAACGCCGCCGAGTCCCAACGCGACCGGGGTGAACTATTACCTCTCGACGGCGGCAGGCTCCAGTAGCGTGGCGTATGACGCCACCGGCACGGGCGCGGCCACCACCCTCACGGCCTTACCGGCCAGCGGAGCCGCGAGTCCACCGACCGTGAACACGGCCTTTGCCGTGACGCCCGGCTATGCGACGTGCTGGATCGCCAATGACTTGCAAACCGCGCCATCCGCGACCCTCATCAGCAACGCGCAACAGTTCGTGGATGGGTACACCGATGCGAACGGCAATCCCGTGGCCGGGGCGAAGGCGGCGGGCATTGTGACCACCGTGGTGGCCGCGCAGTTGCAGACACAGAACGTGGCCGTGGCGGTGCTGACGAAGCCCGGCTACACGCTGGCGATGGTGCAGGACTCGGTGATCCAAGCCGTGCAGACGTACTTTGCGGGCCTCGACATCTATAACGGGAAGAACGCGACCGCAGCCAGTATCACCTGGAACACCCTCGTACAGAACATCACCAGCGTCGTCGGGGTGTCCGACTGTCAACTCACGACCCCGAGCGGCAATGTGGCGGGGATTCTCGGCACGCAATTCATTGTCGGCACGATTACCGTGTCGCAGATGAGCTAGGGGGGACCGCATGGAACGCCAAGACGGTAAGACATGGCAAAACTGGCTCATGCATGACCTCCCCAGTTTCCTGTCCCGCGATCCCCAAGCGATTCCCGCCATTACGCTGACCCCCCCGAGTGGATCGCCGGGACTGGTCATGGTGCGCGATCATACATTGGTCATTCCCGAAACGGGCCTCTTTGACCTCACGCAGTACGGGATGCAGAGTCTCGTCGATGCCCTCCAAACGCAGGGGTGGGGGGCCGCGCTGAGTCCGGGCATTCCCGCAGATTTGGCGGCCACGGCGCTAGTGGATACGGGGTACAGCCAGGACAGTCCCGTTCCGTTGCAAAACGTGGCCGACTATCCCGTACTCGCGGTTCCCGCCAGTGTCGCGTGGCAGATCCTACGCCCGATTGCCGCCACGTGGGAAGGGATGCGCCAAGACTTGGCCAGTCTCCTCCTCGGCATCTTGGAAGGCCCCTGGCTCGATAACTTGGGCACATATCTCCAAATCCCCCGCATTGGCGGCGAGCCCGACAGTCTCTATCAAACGCGGCTCTACGGCCTCGCCATCACCGGCTCGCCCAATGGCGTGGCGCTGGAAGCGTTTCTGGCGGCGTTAGGCTACAGCGTGGCGGTGACGGATACCACCCCGGGCCAGTTTACCGCCACGGTGCAATGGCCGACCCAGCCGCCCGAAGGCTTCGTCTACAGCCAAGGCCAGATGCAGACGATGATTGACACGTTGAAAGCCGTGGGCGTCATCGCGACGGTCGTGTTCGCCTCGCAGTTGAGCGACACGCTCACGCTGAGCGATAGCCTCACAGCCACCGCGACGCCGCTCACCGCGCAAGTGTGGGGCGGCACGCTCCCCGATGGCACGGGCGCGGTCCAAGGATTTCGCTGGAATGCCAGCGTGTGGCAATGACGCGCCGCGTGGCGCAAGGAGGGTAAGGCATGGATCTGGCGTACCTTGAGCGCGTGTTGGGGGATCGCCCGGCGGCCTACTGGCCCCTCATGGAGACCCAAGGACTGACGGCCTTTGACTGGAAGGGCGGCAACCACGGCACGATCCACGGCGGTGTGACCTTGGGGCAACCCAGTGCGCCGGGCTTGCCGGGGACGGCCATGGCGTTTGATGGGAGTACGGGGTATTGCGTCGCCGACAACTCCGCCGATGCATGGATCCAAAACGGGAGCATGAGTCTCGAAATGTGGGCGAATATCCCGAACAATCCGAGTGGTTACGGGTTTCTCGCGGGCATTCGGGACGGCAACAATGGGGAATTTTACGTGCTCCAGTTGTCTGGCACCAATTCGCTCGAAACGCGCTTCACCAACAGCGCAGGCACGCATTACGACTTTGACGGATCACCGGACGTTCCGACCTGGGAGGCGGCCACGTGGAACCATGGGGTTCTCGCCTACGACGCGCAGGCACAAGCCCTGACGTTCTACAGCAACGGGCGTCCTGTGGCATCGCGAAGTGCCACCGGCACGATTACAGCCTCGGGCCTCCCGATTCAAATCGGCGCCCAATCCGGGCCTGGGAACTTTTTTGGCGGTACACTGACCCACGTCGCCATCTACCCTTATGCCCTCACCCCCAACCAGGTGCAAGCCCACTACTTCGCCCGTCCCCGCGATCTGATCAGTTAGGAGGCCATTCATGGCGCAACTCTATGTGAATCCGACCTTGCTGGGGGTTGGCCCCAGTAACACCAGTTTTCTCGCGGCCGTGCAAGACGCCAACAATCATCTTGCGGTGGGTATGACCAAGTTTGTGCAAACGCCCAGTGGGATTCTGATGCCCGAACTCACCGACGCGGCAGGCTACGTCCAAAGCAAGACGGTCGGGAGCAATGCGCTCATCGGCACATACTCTGTGACTTTCGCGGCCAGCACGGCGGCCAACACCGTCGAAACGGCCAGCGTCGCATTACCCTCCACGTTCCAAAAGGATGCGCTCTACCTTGTGTCGGTGAACAATCCGAGCGGCCTTGGTACATCCGTCACCGTGACCTTCCAGAACGCCATCGGCTTCGGCGGCGCCAACGTCTTCAGTACCGTCACCTCGGTGGATGTGGCGAGCGGGGCAATCAATAGTTATCTCGTCCAAGGCTGGCTCTTAGGTGATGGGGACGCGCAGATTAGCGTCTCGAATGATGCGGCGGCGTCATCGACTGGCGGAACAGTGCAGTTCGAGGTGATACGGGTATGAGTATTTCGATCCCGTGGAGCTATCCCATGACACTACCGCGAGTGAAGGCGGATACGTGGGAAGAAGACTTTTCGGGGCTGTTCGCGGGGGCGGATCCTACGAACGTGGGATATGCCAACGTCGGCGCGGAACCTGCACAAATTACAACCGTAACAGGAGCTCGACTGGGATTAGTCAGCAGCGCTCCATCTTCGGGTGATGCGGCGTTGATCTATCCTATGATTCACGGAGATGTCGAGGGAGAGTGGGAACTTTCAGCAGATGTGACATCAACTGGGACGGCTGACGGAGGGCTAGTGATTCGTAGCAATTCGAGCGGCACAGGATATTTTGTATGGGCAAGCAATATACTCGCGATATACGCGATTACGGGAGGTACATCATTGACAAATCTCGGTGCTTCAGCGTCAAACGCTGGTCGGCGTTTTTATTTTCGAGCCCTTGGCTCATCGATCAGCGTATGGAGCGAACTGGGCGATGCCCTAACGGTGACGACAGCAACAACCCTGACAGGACCTTATGTTGGATTTTATGCCCACGAAGGGATTATCGTCCGTGGGAGAATTCGCCGTATCTGAACCAGCGAGGGACTAACGGGCGCAAAAGTTACTCAACACATTGCGCCCATACGCTTTCGTTTGCTCACGCGGAGTACGGTCCGATCCACGTCGTCACCAAAGCGGATTAACCCCGCGTCACCGCCGCCTTCGTCCGAGGGCGGTGTTTTCATGCCCTAGTCAAGGAGGCTCTTATGGCCGAAAGTTTACACTCCACCCTCCGCATTGCCGGACGGGTGCGCATTGTCACGCGTTCGTTGGACGGGCGCGTTCTGCGGGATAGCGGATTCATCCCGAATCAAATCACGAACGCGGGAGCTGCCGCCATAGCGTCATGGCTCACCGGCGTCCCCAATCGCGGGGCCAGCGGGCAAGCGATCCCCTATCCCGCGTCCATGGAACTGGGCGATGGCACCGGGACGCCGAGTGCCACAGATACCGACCTCTTTTCGCCCAACGTCGCGACGAACATCCACGTCACGCAATCGGGACCGGTCGCCGGAAGTCCCTTGGTGGCCCAATGGGTCGGCGTGTGGGGGCCGCAATACGGGCCGTACAACGGGTCCGAAATCGGCCTCCTGAACAGCCAGGGGGTATTGTACGCGCATTTGCTTGCCACGATTGACCTGACCACCACGGCTTCAACCGCCGTCACGTGGCAGTGGGTGTTAAGCCCCGAATAGGAGGTGACGCATGAGCGATCTCTACCAAGTCACAGCAGGCAATCCGGCCAACGTCGCCGATTTGAACCAAATCATCGCGGCCTTGTCGGGGGAAAATGATGCCCCCTTCATCGCGTACCAACCGATTGCGAATCCCGGCGCGCCGGACGCCACCGTATCGTCCACCGCCGGGGTGCTCAATGGGGCGTATGCGTACCTCGCCGTATTTCGCACCGGCTACGTCGATGGCGTGGGCACCATCCATTACAGCGGCAACCAAACCGCTGCCGGAACCGCCTCAACGGTCGTGAATCCCGCCGATAACGAAGTGGACTTGAGCAATATTCCCATCGGCCCGACCGGGGTGGTGGCACGGGATTTGTACCGCACCAAAGCAGGCGGCTCGACCTTCTACTACCTCGCCACGCTGGACGACAACGTGACCACGGACTACACCGACAACACGCCGGATAGCAGTCTCGGCACCACGACGGCCCCCACGGTGAACAGCACGGGCAGTCCGCCGGTCTTGCCGGTCTATGACGCGGTGCCCGGATTTACCGCGCCGAACGGGGCGCTCGCGTTCGTCAACGTCAATGGCACCCGCCTGCTCTATGAATCCAACGGGACCGCATGGAGCGCGGCGGGAGCGACCACCGCATCACCGACAACCGCAGGCACGGTGGAGATTACGCAGAATCCCGCAAGCGGGACGCCTACGGCCGTGATTCGCGTGGCCGATCCGGGCGAGCAAGAACTGACGTCCACGAGTGCGACCACCGTCCTGACGTACGTCGTGCCCGGCTCGGGGGCCTTTCATTTCACCTTCAAGTATTACCTGCGGGTCATTACCGCCGCGACCACGGTCAGCGCGACGCTGAGTTACACCTCGAATACCGGGGCGCAGGCGTGGGACGCGTTGGCGAGCCAATCCGTCGGGGTGGGGGACTACTCCGATGAGTTCGCGTTTCAAGCCACGGGCGGCAGCACCATCACGTTCTCCGTCACGGCAGACACGAGTGACCAGGTGTACGTTGATCCGTGGCTCCTCGCCGAGTAGGAGGGACACATGGCACCCAGCACTTTCTATCAGCAGGCGATGCTCCAGTGCCGTCCCAGCGCCTACTTCCCGCTGAATGACCCGACAGGCGCGACGACCGCTCAAGACCTCAGCGAGAACGGCCAGACCGGAAGCATTCTGGGGGGAGTGGTGCTCCAACAACCGGGCGCGATGGCGCTCGGTGACAAGGCCATGACGTTCGATGGGAGTACCGGCTACATCAGCGTGCCCGCGACGGCCGCCCTCCAATGTAACGGCGATTGGTCCCTCGTGATTTGGGCGAACGAAACCGGTGTCGTCAGCGGCTATCCCGCGCTCATGGCGCAAGGAAGCGGGGAAGTGGACTACGGGTGGCTCCTCTGGACGCAAAATGGCAACACCGTGGCCTACAAGCGCGGCCTCGCGGATGGCACCAGTTATCAATGGCCGGTGACCGGATTTGCGTTGGTCGGCCAGCAGGCCATGGTGGTCTTCACGTACGACAGCGCCACGTTGACGTTGACCGCGTATCAGAACGGGACGCCGGTGGATCAGACCACGCTGACCACGGGCTTTGCGAACAATGCGGATCCCGAACCGCTGACGCTGGGCGTGGGGGGCACGGGTGGCGGCGCCGCGCAACACTATTGGAATGGCACGTTGGGGGAAGCGGCGGTGTGGGACCGGTGTTTGTCGCCCGACGCCGTGCAAGCGCTCTTCCAAGCGGCGACCGCCCTCGGTGCCGCGCATCCCACCGCGCCGATTAAATTCTAACGAGGTGAGACGATGGCCAGCAAAATCACGGCGGGTACGGCAAGTCCTGCCGATGTCCTCACGGGGACGACCTTCTCCGCCGGAACGAATTGGAATGCCGCCGGGGCAATGCCCAACTACGGCAACGGCAGCGGCCAATCCAGCAACCCCATGCCGACCGGCTACTACACCGGGATGCCCAACCAAGGCTCGCCGACGTTTACGCCGGGCGGGAACCCCATTAGTTTGCCTGCGGGGTATTACCAGGGCGGCACGGTGGGGGCGGTGGATGTAAAGGTCGCCAGCGGTGCTGTGACGAGTAACAGCGCTACAGCTATCTTCACGCTGTTGGGCGGAAGCACGGTGACAACCGCATACCTCACCGTCCCAGTTCCTAGCGGAGCTACAGCCATTCTTTATGTGTCTGCGGGCTTCAAGCCTCCTGCGTCGGGATCGTGGTCGCAATACTGTGATTATGTTGTGGCAAACTCCTCAGGTTATCTCGACGGCCAGAATGCTTCCGCTGTTTGTGTAACTTTTATGGTAGACGGAACGCCTAACTATACGTTTGCTGGAACCGCTCCATTTCAACTGAGCACGAGCGGTATTGTGATCCCAACTGCGTCAACCAGCACTAGTTTGTCGGGATACCAATACACCGTCTTTTACGTCTAAGGAGGCCCTTATGTTCTACTTTTTCCTGTATGAAACATCGACCGGCATCATCCAACAGCCGCCGATCCAAGCGGTGACCAACCCATGGCCGAATCCGCCATCCTCGTGGAGTGTCGCATCCTTCGCCACGACCGACACGACCGCCATTCTCGCGGCGGCGAATCCGGCATGGTATCTGGTGCAGAGTGGAGCGCTGGTCATTCAACCGCACTGGCTGGTGACGGCCACCGCAAGCACGACCACGAGTGGGGAATACAGTCTCAGCGCCACCTTGGAGAACCCCCCCGCCACGCCGCCTAGCACTTGCGCCTTCGCGGTCGCAGGGGGCACTCTTAGCGCCACGGTGAGCAACAACACGGCCACGGCAACGATCCAACTCCATGCGTCCGTGGCAAGTCAACCCGTGACGGTGCAAGTGAGTGCCAGCGGGACGGTGAGCGGAAGCACCACGATCAACAGCGGGACGGCAGGGGTGGGGTTGCAACTCGTGACCAGCGGCACGACACCGTTGGTGGCTCCGGCGGGGACTGGCTCCTTGGCGTATCTCCGCCAGACGGCGTTTGGCTTGACCACGGGCAATCTCATTGGCCTGCTGGTGCAGAGCCTTCAGGCATTGATGGCGACGAGTTCCAGCGTGAGTGAGTTCTTGGTTAATGTCGTCATTCCAGCGATCACCCAGACCACATGGGCGGCGGCAGACATTTCCGCGTACCAGGCGGCGATCGCATCCTGGCAAAAGAATGTGGTGCCCAATCAGGTCGCATGGACCGATCTACTGGACGCCCAAGGCAATCCGGTCCAAGGCTACACCGACCTCCAGACGCTCGCGCCGATGGTGCTAGACGCATGGAACACCTACAACACGTGGGCGTCCGAAGTTCCTAATTTGAGTTAAACGAATCCGGAGAGTGCGGAATGTGTTCGCGGCGTAGTTCGCGGGCGCGTTTGATTGCCTCCTCTTTAACGGCAAAACTACCACCCCAAATGAAGCGCGTGTTGACGTAGCCACCGACGACCCACAAGCCCCGCTGGGTATTCCATTTGACCCATCGTTCGCCGCTCGTGTTGTGTTTGTCCAGTTCAATCCGACTCTGAACATTTTGTGCCGCGGTCAGCAAGCGGAGGTTCTCTAAGCGATTGTCCAACGTGTCGTGATTAATGTGATCCACAACCAATTCGTCGGGAGCATCGAGAATCCACCGATGGAGGGCAACTTTTCGATGGCGGATGTCCGCCTCCACATAGATTCCCGACGATTTTTTGTGTGACCACCATCGGGCGCTAAAGGCTAGAAGTCGCGGTAATGTTTCCAGACTAATTTTTGTTTGGAGCGGCGGCTTGTTTTTGCGCTCTAGATAAACGACTGCATAATCCGCTAAGATATCGTAGCGATTTCGCATAGCAACATCTGTATCAAAATGGTGCCGTAAGCGTCGTGTTTCATCAAACGTACGCATTACGCCGCCGCGTTGTAGTTCGCGCCGGATTGTCTGTGGCTTGCGGCGAAAACATTGCGACAGTTCGCGAAGTGTCCAATGATCGTTCACGTATCGACTCACCACCTCATCCCACGGGAAGGCATTCTCTTTCGTAATGCCGAGTTTCCTGTTAGCGAACAGCGTTATCGCTACAACTGACCGACCGAGAGTCTGCGCTATCTCGGCGTCGGATAGACGTCCGTAGTTGGCGCGTAGAAAGTCAATCGCTTCTGGACTCCAATTGCGTTCCACAACAAATGCCTCCTCGGAAAAGCGTTCTTGTCTAGGGAACGGCCAGCCGAGGAGGCGTGATGAGTGTAGCACGAAAATGGGCAGAAAAATAGCGCTTTCTCGCTGGCAAATCTTTGTTCCCTAGACAGGTTCAGTATACCACCGAAAACCGCAAACGTCCATCCCGCGCCGCGTGGCGCGTTTTTTGATCCCCAAGGAGGCCCTTATGAAACTTGCCCTCGTGGCCCAGTCCCCGTTTGTGCTGGATGCCCTCGAACAGTGGGCCATCCAAGAAGGCTTGCACGTTCTCGAAAAGTCGGGTCTGCTGGTGCATCTGGAAGCCGACCTGAAAGCGGTGGAGCACGCCTTCCAGGTTCGGCTGGACGCCCTCGAACACGGCGGTTGGCACACCGCCGATCAGCCCACGTTGCCCCATGGCGCGGTGGCCGTGTCGGGCCTCTCGACGCAAGGCCGCGTCTATCCGCATAGCCAGATCCTCGATGGGCCGTTGCCGATCCTCGCCACGAATGGACCCCGGCCCGGCGTGACGCCCTCCGAAGTCAATGCCGCCTATCAGGTGAGCGGCCCCTACGATGGCACGGGCCAAACCCTCGCCATTGCCGCGTGGGGCGTGAGCTTCCAGCAAGCCGACATCGACGCCTTCTGTACCCAACTGGGATTGCCGCCCTGTACGCCGGACGTGGTGAGCGTGGACGGCTATCAGAATACCTTTAACCCGAACGATGGCCCCGAAACGACGCTGGATATCTGCTGGGCGCATGCCCTAGCGCCCGGCGCGACCGTGCGGGTCTACATGGCCCCCGGCGGCGCGAGTGACAGTGCGTGGGCGTTGCAGGTGACGACCCTGCTGAACACCGTGCTCACGGACCGCGTGACGCCCGCCGTGCTCAACATCAGCTACGGCGATGGGGAAGACCAATTCCCGGCCTCGGACCTGCAGGCGTGGGAACACCTCATCGGCCAACTGGTGGCGAAGGGCACGACCGTCTGCGTCTCCTCGGGCGACCAAGGCGCGTATGGCTTGCATGTGCCCGAAGGCCCGCAAATCCCTCGGGTGGATGCACCCGCGAGTTGCCCGAGTGCCTTGGCCGTGGGCGGCACGGCGCTCTGGGTGAACAATCTCACCGTGGAAGACGAGTGGGGTTGGTCGAACGATGTCAACGCGGGCGCGAGTGGCGGCGGCTATTCGGCGGTGTTCCCGCGTCCCGCCTATCAGGACCGCCTCACGCCGCCCCCGGCCCAGCGCGGTGTGCCCGATGTGGCGGCCTTGGCCTCCGTGGACACGCCCGCCTTCCTGATTTATGACGGCAACTATTGGACCATCGGCGGCACGTCGCTGGCGTCCCCGATTGTCGCCGGGATGATCACGCGGGTTGCGCACCAAGCGGGGCATCCGTTGGGCGACGTGCATGCGGCGTTGTACCAGCACGGCGGGGCGATCTGCCGGGACATCACCGTGGGCAACAACAACTGCTTCGCGGTGACGGGTTATGCCTGCCGCCCCGGTTGGGATGAAGTCACCGGCTGGGGATCGCCGATTTACCCGCAATGGCAAGCGGTGTGGGGGAAAGGGGGAACGCAACCCGTGACCAGTCCGACCGTGAATCCGGCGACGCTGACGGTGGCCCAACTCGCCAGTGCGCCGGATGGGCAGTATGGCGCGGCCAATGTGCCGCTCCAAGCGGCGGCCAAAGTGGTGCAGGACGGCCTCGCGGCGATGCATGCGGCGACGTTTTTTAGCCTGACGCATCAACCGACGGGCGTGTACAACGAGGATGCGGTGCAACAGGCGGCGGCGCGTCTCTGGGCAGCGGGGGTGCGGGCGTGAGCTACGTCGCCACGGATCTCCGCTGCGGGGACTATCTCCTGATGGTGCCGCCCGAGCACGAACCGCTGCCGAATCGCCTGCTGGATGATGGCATCGCGATCAGCACCGTGAATCCCTTTACGCACAGCGCCCTCGTGGTGGAACAGGACGGCCAGCTGGTTATCGTGGAAGCGTTATGGCATGTCACGGTGTCCCCGCTGGATAAATACGCGGCGACGGGCTGGCGATTTCGCACGGACCTGACGCCGACGCAACAGGGCGTCCTCAGCAACGCCGCGCTGAGCAAAGTAGGCCAACTGTATGGCGTCGCGTCGCTATGGGTCGGGTTTCTCCGGGACGACCTCAAGATCGACATCCATCCGAAGCTCGACCCCCAGCACATGGACTGTTCCGAACTGGTCCACTGGGCGTTTCTCCAAGCTGGGCACCGCTTGACCTACGCGCCCCGGCCCAGTCCGGCGGATTTGAGTTACAGCCCACGCGGACATGGCCCGCGCCCCTGGGATCGCCCCGCATCCTAATCTGCCGCCTCCGGGTGGGTAGGAGGTTTTTGCATGCCCGAGAACGACCGCTCGATTGACCCCGAACTGGCCGTCACGCGCAACGACTTGCGCCACGTCGAACAAGCCTTGCAAGCCCTGACACAAACGGTGGGGGCGCTCGACTCCAAACTCGATATGATGCGGGAGACGTACCTCACGACCGCCGAGTTTGGCCGCTGGAAAAAGGAAGACTACCAGCCGCACAAGGACGCCACGGAGGAGAAATTCAAGAGCCAAGGCGAACGCCTCTCGAAATGGCTCGGTATCGTGATCGGCGTGGTCCTGACGGGCAGTGTGACGCTGGCCGTCTACCTCATCGTGAACAGCGTCAGCGCGGGAGGCCATCCATGATCCGGCGCCTCAACGAAGCCATTGGCGCGCGCATCACGATTATCGTGACCTCCATGTGGTTTCTGTATGGCTTCGTGCTGTTTGTGAGCCTGTGGATGTGGCAAGCGCCGCGCCTCCATTGGGACACCGCGCCGAATTATCCGGTGATGCTCTACTGGGTCAATCTCTTTCAGGCGCTCATGCTGCCGGTGCTCGCCATCGGACAAGCCGTCCTGAACCGCAAGACGGAACAGCGCAACGACCGGCAGTACGCCATCATTGAGAAACTGGATCGCGTGACCGCCCTCCTCGAAACGCAGATGGTGGATCTCGACCGCGATGTGGAGGCGCTGGAGCGGAAAGAGGGGTTGAGGCCGTGAGCGCCACCATTCAACTCGGTGTCCAAACGTATTTCTCGCCGGACGATGATACCCAGCAGGTGTTTCTCGACCTCCTGAATCAAGCGCAACAGACCATCCACATTGCGATCTATAGTTGGCACCTCCCGGCGGCCATGGCCGTCGTCAAAGCCGCGATTGCCCGCGGGGTGAAAGTGTACTTGCTGATGGACCATAGCCAGTCCACCGGCAAGTACGAAGCGCCCGAAGTCCAAGACCTGGTCAATCTCGGTGCCGTCGTGGTGATTGGCACTTCGCGTCTCCACGCCATCCTGCACGACAAATATGCCGTGGTGGATGGTCTCCATGTGCTCTCCGGGAGTTGGAATTTCTCCTTGTCAGCCAGTAAAGAGGCCAACTTTCTCACCGTGGTCAGCAACCCCGACTTCGCCGCGCTGTTCATGGCGAACTGGCAACGCCAGCATGACTGGATTGTGGCCCATGAGCCGCAGTATCAGACGTTGACCGCGCCGAAAGGAGGGGCCTAATGCCGACCCCATGCCGATTGATTCACAAGAGCGGCGAGCGGGTTGAAGTCAATCTCCGCTGTCCGCACGATCATCACCGCCGTGTTCTGGGCACCGAGGCGGACTGGGCGGCGGGACTTCGCGCCTATGAAGCCTCGCATGCGGCCACCGCATGCCCGCAATGCGGAGAAGCCGAAGAGGTCTATGCGATGGGACGCCATGCGGTCTACGACACAGAGGACGGAGAGCCCCATCCCGGCGATATGTATTGGACGCCGTGCTTTCGCAAGGAGGACGGCACTGCGGACTGCACCTACTGGGATAACTGCGACGGCCAGCATCTGCACGTGATTTTACCCAACGGGCGTCACTGGGACATCGACAGTCGCGCCTCGAATTGCACCCTTCCCAATGACCGCACCCATCGCTGCTGGATCCGGACGGGAGAACCCCCGCAGGTCACGGCAGGGAAAGCGGGCCACACGTGTAGCGCCGGGGCGGGATCCATTCTGTCTGGCGATTATCACGGCTTTCTGCGTAATGGCGTCCTGACGTAGATGGGCTGGCTGATTTTCGCCGCGTTGCTGACGTATTTCTTTGGCTGTGTCGCGCTCGTGTCGCTATAAAAGAAAGGACAATCGCTCATGACCACTCCTGTGCTTTACACGTGTCAGCCCGGCGAACGCTGGGTGGATCTCGGCACCGGCAACCATGGAACGGCATGGCCGCAAGCGGTGAAAGCCGCGGGATATGACGGCATCATTTGGGATGTCTACAACGCCACCGCCGCCGACATTCAGGCGACCCTGGCTGCGGGCCTGGGGGTCCGGCTGTTCCAAGGCTACGATGCCGCCGCGTGGCGCGATCCTCGCGCCGCCGTGGCCCGCGCCCGTCAAGCGGTCAGCCGCGCCCATGCATTGGGCTATGTGCCCGGTGCTCAGATTGACCTCGACTTTGAGAACTGTCCGTTGCCCTCCGCCACGATGAGTCCGTGGATTAACCAATGGGCCGCGCAGGTGCAACGCACGCACATCGCCGGACTCTACATTGCCCAACCCATGGCACTCTCGGGTCCGGAACTCTACGCGCTCCTCGTGACGCGCTACTGGCGCGGATCAAACGCCGTCCCGATGGTGCCGATTCGCGGCTTCGAGACGTTGCAGACCGCGTGGGACCAAACCGTGGGCGGCATCGCCGTCGATGTCGACGTCATCCAGCATGACGCGCTCGGCGCGTTGCCGGTGGGCATGAAGGCACCGACCCCGCCGGTGCATCCGGCCTCACCGCCTGCTGTCGGCGCGAATCCACCCGCGACAGCCTCGGTGCCGACCGCCGATCTCGCCGCACTGCAAGCCACTGTCGCCACGTTAGTCACCCAAGTGGCGCACCTCCAGAAAGGGGATCACGCATGATACTCGATCCACATCTCTTCGCGAATGCCGGCATTGACCTGGTGAACATCGTGAAAGCGGAGCTCGTCGCGGCCATCGCCGTCGCCGGGGCCTATGCCGCCAAGCACATGCACAATGCCTTCCTCCAGCAACTCGAGAAGCGCGGCGCGTCCCTCATGGCCGACATCGTGAATGGCCTCAATGTGCAAACCGTGAATGACCTGAAAGCCGCCGGCACCTGGGGTCCCAACGAAAAGGAAAGCGTCCGGCTCGCCGCGCTGGCGCAGTGGAAGGCACAGGCGCGCGGTGTCTTGATTAAGGCGCTCAGTCGCGGACGCCAAGACCTCACGAGCCTCCTGAACACCTGGTTGCAGAACGCCGTGGCCCAGTCGCCTACGCGCGTTAATACCGTGGATGCCAGCAAGAGCGCCAAAGCCACCAAGGCTCCCGCCAAACCAGCCGAGGCGGCTGCTCCCGCCACGCCCGCTTAACGTTCCACGCGCCAAGCCCCTCATCTCCGGATGGGGGGCTTTTTGTCGCATCCGGCCGCGTATGGTAAAATACTGCCTACATAAGTCAGAAAAATCACCAGAATGAAAGAAGGGCAATCGTCACGGAATGGCGAATTGAAGATGTGTTTTTGGGAGCAATTCTCGGTGCATGGGTGGGTGCGAGCAAAGCCGTGACCCAAGACCCGCTGTTGTTGGCGGCCTTGGTCATGGGGTTTGTGATGATGGCCATCTTGCTCCAGTTGCAACGGCGCTATGAAAGCGGACTCTTGCGGGTACTAGCATGGATCGCGATTGGCTGTTTGACCTTGGCGGTCGATTATGCGATCTCGACATTTATGGGAGCCCGGTCGGGGGCATCCGTTGGATTGTTTGATATAATTATTGCAGGATGGCCTCTTTCCATGGTGTTGCGGTGGGGTCTGGGACGTCTCGAGGCATGGGATAAAAAGGCCCGGGCTTCGGGGACGGACCAACCCTTGGAAAAGGCGGCGGGAGGGGAAGCGCAATGAATACGGACCAAAAAATGATGGTGCTCATGGGACTTGTTGCATTGATTATTCTCATCACGCTCGGCATGGGCCTCGCGGCGCGCAAGTGGGAGCGTGAAGCAGAAATACGACAGTTGCGGGCGAATATGGATAGACTCCGCTCGGCGGCCGAACGGCGGCGCCATCAACGCAAACGCGCCTCCGCTTCGTAACGTAGAGAGCCCTCACTCCGGTGGGGGCTTTTTTCGTCACCGCTGCTCTCTGCTATCATAAAGCCGAGGTGATCCCTATGGACGAGACCCCATCCATCTTGCACGAATTGTTGCTGCTCCTGCTCAAAGAATCCATCACCGCTGGCCGCGCGCTGGACATGTCGCCGTGGAGTCTCCTGATCTGGCTGTATATCGATCAGCACGGGCCGTTGCAATTGCGCTTCCTCGCCGACTGGACCGGGTTTAATAGCGGCCAAATCACCAATATCTTGAATCGGTTGGAAGACGCTGGATACATTACGCGCACGCCCAGTCCGACACATGGGCGCATCATCCTCGTCGCCGTGCGTCCAGAATCCCGCGCTCGGGTGGTCGAGGCGCTAGCGGGGCTGGACGCCGTGTGGCGCGCAGTGACCCGCGACACGGGCGATCGCTCTTGGCACGCACTGGTGGAGGCCCTGTGGGATCGCAACCCGCCCCCTCGGCACCGACTGATGCCTCGCCGCTCTGACGACGGGGGCGCGCGGCACTCGAACCGTTCCGACACCAATGGATCAAATTCTGCAAAATAATTCCCAATAATAACTTGCCCCGGAAAAACTTGGCGATAGATAATATCCATGGTTAGTGCAACGTTGGTTGACAGCATCCGTGGATGGATGCGTGCGCGACAGCGTTTGTGCGAAGCCACAGATCTGTGGACGGCCTCGCGTCTAAATCCGCAGCACCCTCCTGTGCGGAAGGGGTGCAGGAGGTGAGAGGTGGTACGTCGTGGCGAATTATTATGGACGGTCTCGCGCGTACGTAGCATTCCAAGTCCGTCTCACGCCAGAGTTGAAGGAGCAACTGATGAAGCGGTCTTTTGAGACCGGTCGGAGTCAAGTGGCAATCGTCAATGAGGCGCTCGAAAACTACTTTGCGAATGTCGCGCCCGAGATCCCAGAGCCCCCTCCCACCGCATCACACGGGGGAGACGGGTCGAAATAAACCCTCATTGTGAGGGTGAACAGTGAGAACTAGATGCAGCGCGCACTAGGTATCATGAGGAGGTTTTTGCAAGTCGATGCAAAAGCAAACGATTAAGAAAATCAGCGGTCTCGCCCTCGGTTCGTCCATGCTCCTGTTGAGCATGATCCCGGCGGCGTCCGCCTTTGCGGCGACGGTGCCTGCCGTCACGAGCGTCACCTTGACGAGCAGTGTGAACGGGTCCGCCACCGCAGGCAGCACGGTGACCTTCACGGCCTCCGCGACCCAGACCGGGTCCGGCACGCCGATGTACCAGTTCTGGACGGAGGCCCCCAACGGGACATGGACCGCCACGGGCTGGAGCAGCAGCAACACCTACACGTTGCCAAACGTGCAAACCGGCAGCTACGAAGTCGTGGCCTACGCCAAAGACAAGGGGCAGACCACGCCGATTAGTTCCGAGAGCACCTACTCGAACCAGTTCGTGAACGTGGGCACTTCGTTGAGCTTCACCACGAACGCCAACGACGTGGCGCCCTTGAGCCCGGTGACCATTACGGCCACGGCCAAGAACTTCACGAACGTCGTGTACCAGTACTGGATCGGCACCCCGAACGGCAACGGCGGGTACAACTGGGTGGCGAACGGGGACTACACCCCGAACAACACCTACACGTTCACGCCCGCCACGCCGGGTAACTACAAAGTCGCCGTCTACGCCAAAGACTTAAACGCTCCGCAAAACGCCTCCTTTGCCGCGTCGCAAGGCAGCACCGAAGCGGTTTACGGCGCGCCAGCTGGTGTGCAGCTGACGGCCAATTCGGCGAACATTGTGGCAGACGGTAGCGCTATGGACACCGTAACGGCCAAGGTCGTCGACGCCAACGGCAACGTGGTCAAGAGCTACGATGGTACCGTGAACGTCGCGATTACTAGCAATGGCGCGGCGAAACTAGTGGGAACAGGCACGACGAATTACACAACCGGTGTGACCACTTTGTCAAACGTCGCGGTACAAAACGGCGTCGCCACGTTCCAAGTGGTGGGAAGCAGCACGAGCGGCTTGACCGACACGATCTCGGTCAATGGGTTGAGCGGGGCGACTGGCAACATCAACTACGGAACGACATCCGTTTCGACTGTAGCGGCCACGGCGACCTCCTTGTCCTTGACATCGAGCAAGCCCAGTTTGAGCGTGAACACGAGCGGCCAGTCGACCTCTGTGACCATCCAAGAGTTGGATGGTGCAGGCAACAACGTGTCGACGCCGGCCTATGTACAGGTCAGCTTGACGGGCCCCGGATCGTTCGCGTCGGGCAGTTCCGTCACGACGGAAACTCTCTATTTGGACGGCAGCGCGACCATCCCGGTGTATGGTGAGCAGGCCCAACCGGGCAACATTCAAGTGACCGCAACAGCGACTGGTCTCCAGGCTGGCACCGTATCGATCCCGGCCTATGTGAACACCGCGCCTGCCAACATTACCTTGAAGGCGACGCAGGGCACGACGACTAGCGGAACGCCGTTCACGCTGTACACCGTGCAGCTGGTGGACACCAACGGCAATCCGATTACCACCGGAACGAACGCAGGTGATGCCATTACGATTTCGGACAACACCTCGACGACTGGCGGCACGTTGGAGTACTTCACAGTGGCTAACGGCCAACCAACGACTACGGCGCAACCAATGACGACGACCCTGACGAACGGAACCCTCCAGTTCGCCGTTGAGAATACCTCAGTAGGGACGTCCAGTCCGACTATCACCGTCACGGACACCACGGAAAACTACACGGCGACAGCGGGGTATAGCTATCAGTTGGGCTCCCCGGCGCAGGTTGCCATTACTAACGCAGCGACAGCGGCTTATGTCGAGCCGGGTAAGTCCTACACGCTCACGGCGCAATTGGAAGACAGCAACGGCAACCCGTTGAACGAAGCGGGTCAGAACGTGGTCTTCTACTTCCCGAGCGGCGACAATACCGCCAACGCGACATTGCCGAACGGCGTGAGCCTGACGGGAACGACGAACGCCTATGTCGCCACGACCAACAGCCAAGGCGTCGCATCCGTCACGGTGAATGTCCCTAGCAGCGATACCGGAACCAGTGAGTCCTTCGTGGTCGACGCGAACCTGGAGAACGGCGCGATGACGGCAGCGGCTGGACCGACGGTCACCGTTGAGGCGGCCAGCAACTACGCGACCTCCATGGCGTTTACCGGCACGACCGCTCCGACGAGTGTGACAGCAGGCACGGCTGGCGCGACTATTGCCGGCCAAACGGTGACCTTGACCAACGCCGTCGGCACCACGGTAACAACGAATGACCAGTTGCAGGTAACCACGTCGAATCCGAACGTGTTGTCGCTGGCATCGTATAATACCGGGTCGACCAACACCCTCACCGTAGACGCGAGTGCGGGCGTAGCAGCGTTGCCCCGGATTACCGGAAAGCAAGCCGGTACGGCCACGATTACGGTGACCGACCTATCCAACCCGTCTGTCGCACCGCTCACCGAGACTATTACGGTTGTGGCTGGAGCGCCGTCTGGTGCCACGTTGTACATGGGAGGACAGGCTCTGGGGTCGTCGAACCCCTTGACCG